>DASWDX010000050.1:0-4877 GCA_036395055.1 Pyrinomonadaceae bacterium
GGTTGACACCCGCACCGATACTCAGGTTTGGGCAGAGGAATACGATCAGGATTTGGCTAACGTGTTTCTAACCCAGAGCGAGATCGCGCAAAAAGTCGCAGATCAGCTCGAGGCGAACGTCTCAGCTGTCGAGAAAGCCGCGATCCAAGAGCCACCGACGAGAAATCTTGTTGCCTACGATTCTTATTTGCGGGCTAAGCATCTCCTTCTGACTTTATTTAGCAGTAGGGCGAGAACGGAACTGCTCCAAGCTGTTGATCTACTGAACAACGCCGTGGCGCTGGATCCGTCGTTTTTCCAAGCCTATTGCGAACTCGCCTACACGCATGACCAGCTTTACTTTTTTGGCCTCGACCATACTCCTGCACGTCTGGCGTTAGCGGAAGCAGCCATCCAAGCCGCGTTTCTCCTTCGTCCCAATGCTGGCGAAGCACACCTGGCGCGAGCAGAAAATCTTTATAGGGGGTACCTCGATTATGAAGGCGCTCTGGCCGAACTGAACGTTGCCACACAAACGCTACCCAATTCTGCCCGTGTATTCGCGTTAAAGGGCTACATTCAGCGACGTCAAGGGCGCTTCGAAGAATCCACACGGAACCTGGAGCGCGCGATTGATCTCGACCCGCGCAACTTTTTTACGCTGCAACAGATTGCGATTAGCTATGGAGTTCTCCGGCGCTACGCTGAAGAAGAATCCGTGTTAGATCGTGCGTTGGCTATCATGCCGAACGATGTCGATACGAAAGTAGCGCGCGCGTCCGCGGAATTTCATTGGAAAGCCGATACTCGATCCTTGCATCAAACAATCGATTCAATTCGGGTCACCGATCCCGGCAACCTGCCCAGTGTTGCCAATGATTGGCTGAGTTGTGTGCTGGCCGAGCGCGACGTCGTTGCGGCAAAGGATGCATTGAACGCATTCGGCGAAATACCACTGACCGACTATGCCGTGCACCTAAATCGGCCGCTCATGGAAGGCGTTATCGCGCGCATGACCAATGACGACGAAAAGGCACGGTCGGCCTTGACCGCTGCACGCGCGGAGCAGGAGCAAGCAGTTCAAGCTCAGCCAAATTACGCTCCGCCGTTGTGCGTGCTTGGTCTGATCGACGCCGTTCTGGGTCGAAAACAAGAAGCGCTCAGCGAAGGCAGACGCGCGGTCGAGCTTCTTCCGGTGGAAAAAGACGCGATCAACGGCCCGCTTATGATCGAGTATTTGGCGATAATCGCTGCCTGGGTTGGAGAGAAGGATCTCGCTTGCGAACAGCTTGCCATTGCCATCCGTCCCCCGAGCACTGTGAGCTATGGTCAATTGAAACTACTACCGTTTTGGGACCCGCTGCGGGGAGACCCGTGTTTTGAAAAAATTGTCGCCTCGCTTGCGCCGAAGGAAACAGCGTTAACAAACGGCCCGCTCAGGCCGTGATTCATGCTTTCACTTCGGGCCACCTTTTTGGGACAACATACTATGATGGCGCCTATAATCTTGGTGCTGTTTACCAGCTTTTTCCGCGGCAGCCTGGCGAGTGGAACAAACGGGTGCTCTATAGCTTCCAAGGCGGAAGTGATGGACAAAATTCCATCAGTAACCTGGTGTTCGATGCGGCTGGCAATCTTTACGGCACGACGAGTGAAGGCGGCTTAGGTTCTGGTGTGATCTTCGAACTAACTCCCATCGCAAACGCGCGGTGGAGTGAGAGCGTGCCTCATCGGTTTCAGGGCCCTCCAGACGCAGGCTTCGCTTACAATGGGATGGTAGCTGATGGCTCCGGGAACTTTTACGGTGCAACTGTCCACGGTGGTGTTGATGGAGAGGGGACGATCTATCAGTTCACGCCGAATCAAAAATCCCGCGACAGTTTGCTGGGAATCCAGGCAACTAAGAGGTACAGTGCGCTTCCCGCGCTCCGCTTTAGGCATCCGGCGAAAAGTCTAACTGGTTGTTCGGTGTGTTGAGGCGCGCTCGCAACGCCTCTCGCGCCGTTTCAATGGAATTGAGTGTTCTGCCGACGAATTGCGCAACGCCTAGAACCGACAATCGTCGAGCAACGCGATAATTACGTGCGTCGGGGATGCACGACTTTCTTGCCTGGAATCGATGCTTTGTGGTGCGCTGCTCGGCAAGTCGCCGCTCGTCCCTGCGTTGTTCGCGAATCTTGCGATCGACAAAATGCATAAAACTATTCTCAATCTCATTCCGGCCGAATAACAGAAACTTTCCATTCATTATTTCTCCTCCAATCATTCAAACAGGAGGTGCGACGACTAGGTTCTCATCGTTAGCCACCTCTCCTATTTGAGACACAAATGGATCGAATTTATTTCGGCATCCGGATGTCTCTGGCCATGGGGGTGATCGGCGGTTAAGCGAATGGAGCGATTCTCTAGCTCAAGAGAATTCGAACGAAGCTGGATGTCACGGCGCGACACTTATAAAAAAAGCGCCGCAGGGCTTAGAACCCTGCGGCTTCTATTAGTGTTGTCCGAAGCTCCGCGCGGACTCAGTCGACAACGACCACGTGATCGATCATACGCAGATCGCTGGTGTTTGCGTAATAAACACGCACGCGTGCGCCGGGTTTGATCGCAGTTTGGACGGCTTGGCCGGCTTTGTTTAAAACGCGGCCGCGTCCGTTAAGGACATAACGCGCTGCGCTTTTCGAGTTATCTTCTCGAATGACGAGAGTTTTGATAGGCTGATAACTGGCAGCCGCTCCTTCCTCAGTCGTCATTTTGATGACCGCCCCCGTTACTGTTACTGGTTCTGCGGTTGTTTGTTTCTTATTCGTCGAGTTCGGCTGCGCGAATGCCAACGGAGCAAGTAGCAAGCAGCCGAGCATAACAATTACTTTTTTCATAATGCCTCCTCTTTCATGTTGATTGTTAATGCATGTTCTACTGGCTCAATCTCCGGAGCTGAACTGAACCGAACAAGAGCCAGTTAGTATCTTTGCCACAGTCCACTTTTACCTCGCTCGCAGTGAGTCTAGAACCCATCTCATAACCGCGCTGCGCAGTGTTCTAACCACAGAGCTCGGTCGCTGTGCCAATACGGAATAACGAGAGCTCGGTCTGCTACGCAGTCGTTAATACTCCGTGGTCAGTGTTCTGCAGCCACCGCACACATTAGGCATTGCCCAATCCCGCAGGATGGCGCATCAATTGGGCTTGCCATCGTTAGAATGAACTAAAGAGACCAGAATGAAAGAGCATTACTTCGATGATATGAAAGTGGGTGACCGGTTCGAATCCGAGCCGCTAAACGTCACCGAGAAGCAGGTCATCGAGTTCGCCCATAAGTTTGATCCGCAGATGTTTCATCTGAACCGAAAAGCTGCGGAGCGCACACTTTTCAAAGGACTGATCGCGAGTGGCTGGCACACGGCCGCCATGACGATGCGGCTGTTTGTGCAAACGTTGAACTTCGCCGAGGGCGCGATCGGGCTTGGTGTTGACGAATTGCGATGGCCTAACGCGGTGCGACCCGGGGATGTGCTCACTGTTGAAACAGAGATTCTCGATCTAAGGCCGTCGCGCTCTAAGCCGGGTTACGGCATTATTCGGTTGCGTAACGTGACCACGAATCAAAACGGCGAGATTGTCCAGACAATGCTGGCAAGCGCGATGGTGCCGCGGCGCGCTGACGCGCTAGACAACAAGACCACTGACTACTGACCACCAGATTAAGAGAAGGAAGTCGATGAGAGATTATACGAAAATTGAAGCTTGGAGACTGGCGGATGATTTGACCGTTGCAGTTTATGAACGCACCCGATCGTTTCCCAAGGAGGAGCTTTACGGGCTAACCAGTCAATTACGCCGGGCTTCTTATTCTGTTCCGGCCAACATTGTCGAGGGAACCTCGCGAGAGAGTAAAAAGGACTATCTCCACTTTCTTTATATTGCGCGTGGCTCGTTGTCGGAGACTCAATATTTTATTCACCTTGCACAGCGACTGAATTATTTGTCATCAGAAGAGGCTGATGCATTGCAGCGACAAACAAAGCTGACATTCGGCTGCTTACACGGCCTGATTCGAGCGGTCGAAAAAGAGGCCGGAAAACTTAGCAAAGTAATCGCGACTGTAACAAGTCTGCTTGTAATTGGCCTGATGCGCTGGTCGAGTGGTCAGTTGTCCGTGGTCTCGTAGTCCTTCTTCATCGATTAACCATTCCCATTGCCCAATCGGGATAACGCGCCCCGGCGACGGCTTCGTGAGGAGCGACTTCATCGATGCGCGCCAGATCTTTGGTGCTAAGGGTAACATCAAGCGCGCCGACATTTTCCTGCAAATATTTGCGACGTTTGGTTCCAGGAATCGGTACAATGTCGTCACCCTGTGCCAGAACCCATGCAAGGGCTAATTGCGCGGGACTGCACTTTTTCTCGCGAGCGATTTCCCCGACTCGGTTTACCAGCGCTAGATTGCGCTGGAAATTTTCTCCCTGGAATCGCGGCGAGGTTCGTCGGTAGTCGTCTTCCGGTAAATCCTCGAAGCGCTTGATTTGCCCGGTCAAAAATCCGCGGCCCAGCGGGCTGTATGGCACCAAACCGATACCGAGCTCGCGGCATACGCCAAGAACCTCCTTTTCAGGATCGCGCGTCCAGAGCGAGTATTCCGATTGTAATGCCATGATCGGATGAACGGCATGCGCGCGCCGGATCGTCTCCGCGCCTGCTTCGGACAGACCTAGGTAGCGCACCTTGCCTTTGCGTACGAGCTCTGCCATCGCGCCAATGGTATCTTCAATAGGCGTCTCTGGATCGACGCGATGCTGATAATAAAGATCGATCACATCAACGCCCAATCTGCGCAGACTTTCTTCGCAAGCTTTGTGGACATAATCCGGCTTACCACTGATCCCGCGGTAGTCCGG
>DASWDX010000051.1:0-5414 GCA_036395055.1 Pyrinomonadaceae bacterium
TGCTTACTACGGCATGCTGCTTTTCCTCGAACCTGGCACACGCATCAAACGCGAATCGCTGCTGCAGAAACTTGTTGAGTTGCAGTATGAACGCTCCGACATAAATTTCCAGCGAGGCACGTTTCGGGTGCGCGGTGACGTAGTTGAGATATATCCCAGTTATCAGGATCAGGCGTTTCGCGTGGAGCTTTGGGGGGAAGAAGTCGATTCAATCTCCACCATCGATCCGCTGCTTGGCGAAGTGATACACAAACATACGTCACGCGTCCCGATCTATCCGAAAAGCCATTACGTGATGTCGAAGCCCTCCATCAGACGAGCGCTGAAGTCGATCAAAGAGGAACTTGAATGGTGGGAGCCCAAGCTCATCGCAGAAGGCAAACTTCTCGAAGCGCAGCGCCTGCATCAGCGCACGATGTTTGATCTGGAACTAATCAAGGAAATGGGCTTCTGTCGGGGCATCGAAAACTACTCGCGGCACCTTACCGGCAAGAAACCAGGCGAGCCGCCACCGACACTTCTCGATTATCTGCCGCGCGATACGATGATGGTAATTGATGAGTCGCATCAGAGCATTCCCCAGATTCGCGGCATGTTTGAAGGGGATCAATCGCGTAAACGGACTCTGGTCGAGTACGGATTCCGTCTGCCTTCGGCGCTTGATAATCGCCCTTTGAATTTCAATGAATTCGAAACGCGCATTGGGCAGACCATTTACGTCTCGGCAACGCCGGGTCCCTATGAATTGACAAAGTCGGGGGGTGAAGTGGTCGAACAGATCATCAGGCCGACGGGATTGCTGGATCCCGAGGTAGAGGTGCATCCGGTTAAGGGACAGATAGATCATTTGCTTGAAGAGTGCCGTCAGCGCGCCGAACGTCATGAGCGAGTGCTGGTAACAACCCTGACCAAACGAATGTCGGAGGATCTGACGGAGTACTTCACTGAAGTGGGCGTTCGCGTTCGTTATTTGCATTCCGATATCGAAACACTCGAGCGCATCAAGATTTTGCGTGACCTGAGGCGCGGTGAATTTGATGTGCTGGTCGGAATCAATCTCTTGCGCGAAGGCCTGGATCTGCCTGAAGTCTCGCTCGTGGCTATTTTGGATGCAGACAAAGAAGGGTTTCTACGTTCCGAGCAGTCGCTTATCCAAACAATCGGCCGCACCGCGCGCAACTCGAAAGGGAAGGCGATTCTCTATGCCGATCGCGTCACCGACTCGATGAAGCGCGCTATCGATGAAACGCGACGGCGGCGTTCGATTCAAGAGAGTTACAACCAGGAGCAGGGCATTACGCCTATGACAATCGTAAAGCCCATTGAGTCAACTTTGATTAGCGTTTCCGAAGCCGACTATTTCAGGGTGCCCACCGAGCTGGATGATAGCGAAGACTATTCGCCGGCCAACATTGAAGCAACGATAACCAGGTTGGAAGTGGAAATGCGTGGAGCGGCGAAGCGCTTTGAATTTGAGCGAGCGGCAGAACTTCGTGACCGAATCAAGGTGCTGCGCGAGCGCGAATTACAGTTGGCTTAAAACAAAACGGGGAAACGGGTAACGGTGAAGAGGGGAAATTGGGCCACCGGGAAACACGTGGTTCCATTTCCCCTATTACCCGCTTCCCCTCTTAACCCATTCTTAGTTATGCTCATCAAGTCCAATCCCGAGGAAATCCAATCCTTCCTGGCTGACGCGAGTCACATGCGCGACGGTCATGCGGAGCGCGTTGTCTTTCCCGAAAGCACGGAAGAAGTAGCAGAAGTTCTGCGCGCGGCGACGCGCGATAAAACTTCTGTCACAGTATCCGGCGCGGGCACAGGCACGGTCGGTGGCCGCATACCCTTTGCCGGCATCGTGCTCGCAACCGACAAGCTGAAACAAATAAAAAGTCTCATTCACGAGGGCCCTGGTGGCAGCGCTGTTGCGGAGGCTGGCGTCAGGCTTTCCGATCTACAGCGCTTTGTCGAGTCGGAGAATCTTTTCTATCCACCCGATCCAACCGAGCGTAGTTGCTTTCTCGGCGGCACAGTAGCCACGAATGCTTCAGGCGCGCGCACCTTCAAGTATGGACCGACAAGAAGCTACGTGCGCCGGCTCAGGATCGCTCTTGCGACCGGCGCGGTGATCGATCTGCGGCGCGGTGAATTGCATGCTGACGCGGACGGAAGGATCCATCTTCCGCTGCCATCCGGCCGTTTCCTCGAGGCACACTTGCCGAGTTATCGCCTGCCGCAAACGCGCAAGCACGCTTCCGGCTATTACGTTGCGCCGGAGATGGATGTTATCGATCTTTTTATCGGCAGCGAAGGTACGCTTGGTGTGATCGTTGAAATTGAAGTTGCATTGCTGCCAAAACCGGAAGGGTTGTTGAACGGGATAGTATTCTTTACCCGTGACGAGAACGTCTTATCTTTTGTTAGCGAGGCACGAACGGCCTCGCTCGGCAATCGCCGTTCGTGCGATGAAGAAGGAAGGCGCCTGGGACTGCGTATTGAGGATGTTTTGAAATTAAGCGACCAGCAACCCAGTCGAGCGGCTTCGTCCAACGATTCAACCAACAGCGCGATTGACGCTCGTGCGTTGGAATATTTCGACGGTGAATCGCTGAAGTTTTTGCGCCAGAAGTATGAGACGATTCCCGCCGAGGCGGTAGGCGCGATCTTCTTCGAACAGGAAACAACCCCGGCTACTGAAGATTCGTTAATGACGGAATGGCTTTCATTGCTTGAGCGAAACCATGCGCTGGTTGATAACTCGTGGTTTGCAACCAATGAACACGATCAGGCAAAGCTTCGAGAATTTCGTCACGCCTTGCCGGTGCTGATGAATGAATGGTTCGCGCGCCACAATCAACGGAAAGTTTCGACCGACATGTCGGTGCCCGATGAGGCGTTTTCCGGTATGTTGCGCTTTTATCAGGAGACACTACGCAGCAGCGACCTTCGGTTTACGATCTTCGGACACATCGGCGACAACCACGTTCACGTCAACATCCTGCCCCGAAGCGATGATGAGGCAACTAAAGCTAGAGAGATCTATTTGCAGTTCCTGAAGCGCGCGGCTGCGGTTGGTGGAACCCTCTCGGCGGAACATGGGATCGGGAAGTTAAAGCGTGACTACCTGCGTTTGTTCTACAGTGAAGAAGACCTGCGCGAGATGGCAGCACTCAAACGAGCTTTCGATCCGGCTGGAATACTTGGACGAGGAAATATTTTTTCCGAGGACCTCTTGACGTAGGTCATAAATTCAAGCCGCCTTTACCATTCACGATTTACCATTTACGATTCACCCTCATAATGTTTCGTTTCACCACAGCTGGAGAATCACACGGTCGCGCGTTGGTCGCGATTGTTGAAGGCCTGCCTGCGGGTTTGCCCGTTGATGTTGCGGGGATTGACCGAGAGTTGGCGCGGCGGCAGTGGGGCTACGGACGCGGCGGCCGGATGAAGATCGAGCAGGACCGGGTGGAGATCCTGAGTGGCGTGCGCCATGGTCTGACGCTCGGGTCGCCAATCGCTCTGATGATTGAAAACAAAGACTGGGCAAACTGGACTGAGGTGATGGCCGCCGAGCCGCGCGAGATAGCGCCTGAAAAGTCACGACGCTTGAGGCGCCCGCGTCCCGGCCATGCCGACCTTGCCGGCGGACAAAAGTATGACGCTCGTGATCTGCGAAACGTTCTCGAGCGAGCATCTGCCAGGGAGACGACCGCCCGGGTTGCTTGCGGCGCGCTGGTAAAACAGTTGTTGATTTCGTTCGACGTCGAGATCCGCAGTCACGTTATCCAGCTCGGCGGCATTCCGGACAAACCGCTGGATTTATCGTGGGATGAAGTTGCCGCGATCCCGGAGGATGCCCCTTTGCGTTGCGCCAACCTGCAACTGCAACAACAGATGATTGAGTTGATTGATGCGAAGCGCGAAGCCGGCGACACGCTTGGCGGAATATTCGAGGTTGTTGCGCGTGGCGTCATGCCTGGCTTGGGTTCGCACACCGCATGGGATCTGAAACTCGACGGACGCTTAGCGCAGGCAATCATGTCGATACCCGCAGTGAAGGCGGTTTCGATCGGCGCCGGAAGCGAAGCGAGCGCGCTGCCGGGTTCAGAAGTTCACGATGAGATTGCTTACAACAATGAGACGAAAGAATTCATACGCGAAACAAATCGCGCGGGGGGCCTGGAGGGTGGCGTCACCAACGGCGAGGAGATAAGGATTCGCGGCCACCTCAAACCTCTTTCGACACTGCGACGTCCGCTGCGCTCAGTGGACATCGATACGAAGGAAGAACAGTTGGCAGCGTTTGAGCGTTCGGACATTACCGCTGTGCCGGCCGCGGGTGTTATTGGCGAGGCAATGATGGCACTCGAGTTAACGGTGGCGATGCGCGAGAAATTCGGCGGCGATAGTTTAGGCGAGATGAAGCGCAACTTCGAAGGCTACCGCGAACAATTACGCGGGTATTAGACGCAATCCTCATGTTGGGGGCCGACAAAAAATCAGAAGGGTGAGCGGTAGAGGCTGTGTGAAACTCGGCTGTACGCCGAAGGCGTTGAATAATTTCAGCCCAAGGGTAACACCCCGGGGAAAAGCTTCCCCCGTTCCTACCCTGAAAGGGTTGAATACCGTCTTGTAGACGGTTTGGTTTATTTCACCCACGATGCCGCACAGTTGCTTACGCAGTTAGCTTGCTTCCCTTGGCAGCGAAACCGAGGTGCGGCGTGAAACAAATACGGGCCGGTCACTACCCATTCCCCGGTTCTGCATTTCTCTTAACGTCGTCGCAATAAAGCGCGATCGCATTATTGAACTCCGAGTGGCAGGGTAAGCAGCGTTCATCGTAGAATCGTCATCGTACGCAGTTTCAAACAGTTCAGTTGCTGGAGTTGGAAATTAGCGAATGGCATTAATGGAAATCGTAAAGTGGCCGCATCCGATACTTGATACGCCTGGTGATCCGGTCACCAAGTTTGACGAAGGACTTAAAAAACTCATCAGCGATATGTTTGAGACGATGTATTCGGCGCCCGGCGTAGGACTGGCGGCGGTGCAGGTTGGCGTGGCCAAGCGGCTGTTTGTGATGGACTGCTCCGGTGGGAAAGATCCCGATCAGCGCGTAGTGATGATTAATCCGGAAGTCATGCACGTCGAAGGTGAACAAAACGGCGAAGAGGGTTGTCTTTCCTTTCCGGGTGTTTTTACGCCGGTCGAGCGTAGCCTGCGGGCAATCGTGCGCGCTCACGACATAAATGGAAATCAGTTTGAACTCGACGATACGGAACTTACCGCCCGCTGCATGCTGCACGAAACCGATCACTGCGATGGCATCGTGTTTCTTGACAAGATGAGTCCCCTCAAACGTGAGTTGGTAAAACGCAAAATCAGGAAACTGCAAAAAGCGGGTAAGTGGG
>DASWDX010000052.1:0-10518 GCA_036395055.1 Pyrinomonadaceae bacterium
CTCAGCGTTCTTCATAAACCAGCGCCAGACGTTACCTGTCCGTGCGTTCTCCGCGCTCAATAAAATTATGCCCACGTTAATCCCAATCACATCGCTATCGACCCAACCAGTTTTTGGATTGAA
This sequence comes from Pyrinomonadaceae bacterium, assembly GCA_036395055.1. GTDB lineage: Bacteria > Acidobacteriota > Blastocatellia > Pyrinomonadales > Pyrinomonadaceae > PSRF01. The sequence goes on from DASWDX010000052.1 coordinate 124, forward strand.
CGCATCCACGAATCCATAGCTGCCGTAAATTCGCTCACCATACTTTTCCTTCATGGTGCGCAGGGCCACAACAGAGATTTCCGGAGCGAACATCAGTGAGCCGCCTGCGGCAGATGGAACCAGGGTGCCGTCGATGTTGGGATCGCGCGGCGGTCCACCCCAGGCAAGATAACCCTTTGCACTATCGGAAGCCGTGATGCCCCAGACATTTGGCCCAAAGGCCGGGAACTCGCGCGCGAGATTGATACAGAAAGCGCGATGCGCGAGAGTGGCTTTGATTGAATTGTCAAAGTAGTCAATCCGATCGCCTCTGGTTTCGCGCCGGTTCCGGTAGTCGATCCACGCGTGCGCATATTGATGCATGAAGAGAGGCACGCCAATCGTGGTGAAATAAGCGTAGTCTTCATAGCGATAGCGATCGCGCCAAAACGCGTACCAGGACCCGGGGGAAATAGGATGCGTCGGTGAGCCGATTGCCATCAGATAGAGAATGGTGTCTTCGCTGTAAGTGTCCCAGCGAGGTTTTAGAAATCCTGACTCCGGTTTCCAGCCGTGCGACAAAAGCTGCGGATGACCATTTAGCATCCAACGAAAATCGATGCGCTCGTAAATCTTCGTAGCGAAGTCGACTATCTCTCGGTCCTCGCGAAAATATTGGCGAGCGGTTAGCACGCCACCCAGCAGCAAGGTAGTATCAATTGAAGAAACTTCGCTCTTCCATCGTCGCTCGCCAGTCTTGGCATCAAGCCAATGATAAAACCAGCCGTGTTCATGGAAGGCTTTGTTCGCAAAGAAGCGCAGCGTGTTGCGTGTGCGTTCCTGCGCCTGACCTTGATTAATCCAGCCGCGTTCGGCGGCAATACAAAGCGCCGTCAAACCAAAACCCGTCGCGGCAATGCTCGCAACGTTACGATGATTCTCATCCAGACGCGACCCGTCTATTCGTGCGCGGTCCGGCACCAGACCCGTTTGCGGATTAGCCTGTTCCCAAAAATAATTGAAAGAGCGGTGCTGGAGGTCTTCGAGGAATAGCTCGTCTCCGCGTGAGAATGTGCGAGCCGCCTGATTAGTTTTGAAAGAGGAACTGACTGTCGTCGGAAACAGGGGTTGTGAGGTAACTGAGGTACAGAAGCTTAGCAGCAATAACACTGCCAGGATTCGGTGCAGTGAAGAGAATGACTGTGCTCCGACTCGATTCATTTTCTCTGCCGGGAGATCCTCAGCTCGTAAGATTTACTGAGGCCAATTTCTTAACCCTGCCATCAGGCTGGTGTGTTCTGCTAGTAAGAAATGCAAGAGCGAAGAAGACGGCCGCCAAAGAAAACTTCACGATGATGTCGGTTCTGGAGGGGATGTGCGGACTCATACTAAAAAAGCCGGGGGCGAGTACGTCTCGCAGACCGGCGATCACCCACAACAGACCGACGAACAACCATAACCCTACCATTAGTCTTTGTTTCTTCACATGATCTCCTAATCGATGAGTTTCCAATAGTGGTTTCCCATTCTGGGTGGAAGAAAGCGAGCTGGATACTTCCCCTCAACGCTTTTCAATCTCAAACGGCGCCTCCAGCAGATCCTCGGAGTTTGATCCAACCATAACCTTGAACCCTCCGGGTTCAACCGTAAAGCGCATCTGGCGATTCCAGAACCCCAATTCGGCTGAGGTTAGCACAAACTTCACTTGCCTTCTCTCGCCGGGCTGAAGTGTGATTCGTTGAAATCCTTTGAGCTCTTTTACGGGACGAGTAACGCTTGCGGCGGTGTCGCGTATGTAGAGCTGAACTACCTCGTCGCCCGCGCGCTTACCTGTATTCTCGACGTCAACGCTCACCATTAACTTACTAGCGGTCAATGGAATACGCTGCGCGCTGAGCTGTAGATTTGTAATCTTAAACTGCGTATAGCTAAGTCCGTAACCGAAAGGGAAGAGAGGTGTCCAGGCAACGTCCAGGTACTTGGAAGTGTATTTATTATTGGCGTCCGGCGGTCGACCTGTATTCATGTGATTGTAGTAAAGCGGAATCTGTCCGACAGAGCGCGGAAAAGTGACCGGTAACTTTCCGCCCGGATTGACATCCCCGAAGAGTACATCGGCCATCGCGTTACCTGCCTGACTACCGGCGAACCAGGTTTCCAGGATTGCAGGAGAGTTTTCCGCGAGCCAGTTGATTGTTAACGCGCGACCATTCATCAGAACAACAACCGTGGGCTTGCCCGCAGCCTGCACGGCCTTTATCAAATCCAACTGGCGGCCCGGTAGATCGAGCGAGCTGCGAGACGCTGCTTCGCCGCTCATGTCCGCCGATTCGCCCACGGTTATGATGGCTACATCTGAATCTCTTGTGGCACGCAGCGCCGCTTCAAAACCGTCGGCGCTGTCACATCTAACCTCACATCCTTTAGCGTAGTTGATTTTTGTTTGCGGGACTTTTGCTTTGAGGCCCTGGAGCAGCGTCACGGCATCTTCCGGCTTGCCGTCACCATTCCACGATCCGAGCATGTCGATTCGGCTATCTGCCAGGGGTCCGATCAAAGCGATTGACCGGAGATGTTTGTCCAACGGCAAGACATCGTGGTCATTCTTTAGCAGCACCATTGAACGCGCGGCAATTTCCCGTGCCGCTGCGACACTTGCGCTATTGAAGATCGCATTGCGTTCCAGGGCTTCATCCACGTACGGTTTATCGAAGAGACCAAGACGAAACTTTATACGCAGAATTCGCCGAACGGCTTCATCGAGGGTTTGCTGAGAAAGCTTGCGCTCCTTAATGAGTTCGCCTGCGTGTTTGTTGTAAAGGCGGCTAACCATTTCCATATCGACGCCGGCGTTAAGTGCCTCGCGCGCAGCGTCAGCACCGTCTGCCGCCACGCCGTGTTTGATCAGTTCCTCGACGGATGTATAGTCGCTAACTACAAAGCCGTCGAACTTCCACTCGCCGCGCAGTACCTGCGTGAGTGTGAAGGGATTGGCGGAAGAAGGAACGCCGTTGAGATCATTGAAAGCGCTCATGAAGGTGCCCACGCCGGCATCCACGGCGGCCCTGAAGGGAGGAAAATAGACTTCGCGCAAACTTCTCTCCGAAATGTCCGTCGTGTTGTAGTCACGACCGGCTTCAGCCGCGCCATAAGCAACCCAGTGCTTGGCGCAGGCGACCACCTTGTCCCTGGCGCTGTAATCACTACCCTGGAATCCGTGAACGCGCGCGCGAGCCATTAGCGAACCGAGATATGGATCTTCGCCAGAGCCCTCGGCAATTCTGCCCCAGCGCGGGTCGCGCGCGATATCAACCATCGGGGCGAAAGTCCAGTGCACGCCGGCAGCTCTTGCTTCTGCCGCAGCTATGCCGGCAGCGCGTTCTACTGAGGCCGGGTCCCAACTCGCGGCTTCGCCAAGCGGAATCGGAAAGATGGTGCGATAACCGTGAATCACATCGAAGCCAAAGATCAATGGAATCTTCAGGCGCGATTCAGTGACCGCGATTCGCTGGAGTTCGTTAGTTCGTTGCGCGCCGCGCACGTTCAACGTTGAACCAAGCTTACCTTCGCGCGCGAGCTGAAGATGCTCAGGCCGGAAGTTACCGTTTGCTTCGCCGTCGAGCTGCTGCAGCTGGCCGAGTTTTTCTTCCAGTGTCATGCGTGCCAGCAATGCATTAATTCGAGCCTCGACGTTTTGCTGTCGCTGCGAGTGGGAGGAGGGCGGCGACGTTAAAGAAACGATGACTGCGATGAGCAGGGCAGATCCGACAAGCTTTAATCTCGTTGGCCTCATATCAGTTTTCCCTTTGAAGTAGTGTCTCGTTGCGGCGATCCGCAAGCGTGTCTGCTTGAGCTTTAAATCCGAACTTCCGATAATTTGAGATGCAAGCCGGTAATATTACTTTCGTTCGCTTCAGCAAATTCGTGTAGAACAAATGAATGTTTGTAGCATAAAAGGGTTTCCGGGTTATCAGTCGAGCTCGCGGATATTTGCCACCCTCATTGGCTTGACGATATTCACCGGAGCACTCGTTTCAGGGCAAAAACCAGCGCGTCGCGCCGAACCAGCAGGGGAGGCGTCTGCCTCCGACGCTACCATCTCACACCTGGGCGAAGCTGCTTCGCTCCTAAAGATCGGCAGACTTGACAAAGCCGAGCGGATCCTGCGCGAAGTGATTTTGGCGACACCGCGGAATCCCGACGCTCACAATTTGCTCGGCGTAATTCTGGCTGAACGCGGTAACGCTGAAGGTGCGGAACGTGAATACCGAACTGCACTCCGATTGGATCCGAATGCGATCTCGCCGCTGGCAAATCTGGGCGTGTTGTTAGCGCACACAAAGCGATTGGATGAAAGTGTCAAGACTTTTGAGTCGGTACTTCGATTATCTCCAGCTCATCCACAAGCGACGATCAACCTTGGTCTGCTTTATACCTCACGCGGCGAATACGAACGCGCCGCTGCATTACTCAAACGCGCGCGAGAACTACAACCGAGCTCGTTCGATATTCTCTACAACCTGGGAATCAGTCTTTACAATCTGAAGCAGTACGACGACGCGACGACCGCTCTTCAATCTGCCTCCACGGTTTTACCTGATAACGCAGAGCCTCTGTATTTTCTGGGGCAAATTGCATACGCTCGCAATCAAGACGAAACTGCTCGTGAACTTTGGGAGAAGGCCGTAACGCTGGACCAAAAATATGCCGCCGCCAACTTCATGCTCGGTGAGCTGATGGCCAAACGCAATGATTATTCAACAGCAAAGACTTACTATGAAAAGGCCCTGGCAGAAGATGACGCAAAAGTCGTTTACTACATCCGGCTTGGGGGAGCCTACTTGTACCTGCATGATTTCAACAGAGCTTTTGAAATTTTCAAGAACGCGTCGGAACGATTTCCACGCGTGCCGGAAACTCACTATTTTCTTTCTATCGCAGCGCGAACCAGAGGGGAATCGGATCTCGCTTTGAGCGCCCTGAAAAAAGCTCTGGCAATCAATCCTGGCTACGCTGATGCTCTGGCTTTGTTAGGTACAATCCTCCTGGACAAAGGCGACCTTGCAGAAGCCGAAAAACTCTTTCGAAGAGCAGTCGTGGCCAATAGCAATAATTATAACGCCAACTATAATCTGGGGCGGCTACTCGTCAAGCAACAAAATTTCGTCGAGGCTCTACCGTTTTTGCAGCGTGCCAGTAAAATCCTGCCGGAGAATAGCGAAGTTCATTATCAGCTCTTTCTGACTTATTCACGACTAAATCGCAAAGCGGAGGCAGATCATGAACTGCAGCTTTTCAAACGCCTCCCGCAAGAAGACAAAAAATAAGCGGGAAGGAAGTTTCTGCACATCCTTCCCGCGACAGACGAGTTCTGCTTAGAAGCTGAGGCGAATTTGAAATTCGCCGACTCTTCCAGCTAACGCGCTAGTGGCCGTGCCAAATCTGTCCGACTGAACCCGGGTTGAATCAGTATTAGAGTTAAATGGAGTCAGGTTCAATTGGTTGAAAACATTGAAGAAGTTGAAACGCACGTTTAGATTCGCGCGCTCTCCACTCCAAGCCCCCAACCCAAAATCTTTGGCGACTGCCAGGTCGGTCGAGAAGTAGCGTGGCCCGCGGAAGCGATTACGTCCAATCCCCGGAAGGTTTTGAAAAGGATTGTTTCCATTGAGAGTGGTACCGAAGTATGCCGCCCCGCCACCCGGAAAGATACCGCCGGGCTGAAGGAAATTGCTATTTGTATTGGAGAGTGGCTGTCGGCCGTTATAACTCGTCGGACGAATATCACCAAACTCTCTACCATTCGGAGCTCTGAGTGAAGCGAACAACTTTGGCGTCCAGGGGAATCCCGTATTCCACGTTGTAATTCCACTAAGTTGCCAGCCGCCGAGTATCTTACCCGCCAAAGTGTTTCTGTCAGCCAAAACGGGAATATCCCATACTCCAGACATCACAAATGAATGCGTTACGTCAAAGTCAGACGGGCCACGCTCTTGCCTCTGATCAAGCGGGAAAGACTGGTTCGTACAACCACACGGCCCTTCGAACGACGTGGTATCCATGCTCTTGCTCCAACGATAATTCGAATCAAACGAGAACTGCCTCCGTAAACGCCCTTGCAAGCGCACGATCAACGCGTTGTAGTTTGAATTCACATCCGGACTGGCAAAATAGGCAGCTCCGATATTTGGATTTTGGCTGGGCGCCGTAAAGTGCAAAGGAAGGATCCTGACAAAATGACGCCCCTGACTCCCTTGATAGCCCAGGGTTCCCACCATTTTGGCCGGCAATTCATATTGGCCTTCCAGCGAGTATCGCATTACATAAGCTGTGGATAAATCCTGGGGTGAACCATAAATCTCAACGCCTCCGAGATTTGGCAAACCTGTGGCAGGATTTGTTCCTCCGCCAAGATTGGGGTTGGCAGGATAGCCAAAAATTGTGCCATCGCTACTGGCTACGAAAGCTATCTGTCCGTCTACAAATGGAGTGCCGAATCCGTCGGCCGCACCGGCTGTGCCGCAACAGATATTGAACAAGGCGCCGTTTGGCGGATTCCGACGGGCATTGGCGAGCAAAGCGTTTGCCAAACGATCGTAACCTATACCACCGCCGCCACGGATAACGAGTTTCCCCTCTGACCTATTCGGACTCCAGGCAAATCCCACTTGCGGTCCGAAGTTGTTCAAATCCTTCTTATATAATTCCTTGGCGGTTGTGATCTTTGCTCCTGCCAGGCCATTGTCTGGACCAAGCAGCAAATTACCGATAACGCCTTCTGAAGCGGTAACCGAATTGAAATATGACCAACGCAATCCAAGATTCAGCGTTAGATTTGGCCGGAATTTCCAATCGTCCTGGACAAAAAATGCGGTTTCGCCGGTGTGAAATGGGGTGTTATTGGGTGATGGCTTACCATCCAGAGTTGCCGCCAGGAATTCGAAAATGGGAGTTCCATTGGCGAAATTCCAAAGGCGATGAAAAGAATAGAGCGGCCGGGCGCCACCAACCTCGCCGTTACTATTCAAATCGCGCCGATATTCTCCACCAATCTTTATGACGTGATTACCGCGAACGCTAGTCAAGGTATCACGGAAATCAAACTGCTTTTCATCAATAACGCCCGGTGTATTTAGTCCCGATGGAAAACCAAACCGTAACCGGTCGCTGAAAATACCTTCGATTTCGATCCGCGGCAGACCGAGATTCGCCTCAGGGTTTGTCTTTGTCTCATCAAATCCCCAGCGCGTCAGATTAAACCGCGCCTCGTTTGTCGTAAACGGAGAGATGATTCTGTTGTAAATAATACCGAACGCATAGCTCAGACGCTCTGAAGTAATATCGGCCTGGGGACGGCTCTGAGCAGATCTATCTGAACTAGTCGCAGTATTCGGAACGATGAACGACGTAAAGGTGAGCCTATCGTTTTCAGTCGCCTGATAATCAATGCGCGTAACAAATTGATTGCCCCTGAAGCTGGCCGGGTTTGGCAACTGGGCAAGCTGAAGGTCAGCGACACCATCGAACCCTCCGCCCAGCGGGTTGGCAAACGTTGGGGCATAGGTACCGTACGAACCGGTGATGGAACCAATATCTAATCCATTACCTGCGACCTGGCAGGGTACAAAAACAGACGCACAAGTTACCGGAAGAATCTGCAACACTCTTGGTTCTACCCCTGAAGACGACAAAATTCTCGCCGTTAACGTATTTGCCCGCGCCGCAAGAATGCTTGAGCGAAATTGCGGAGTCTCGATCAGGGAGATATATGTATTATTCGTGTTTTCCCTTAACCCTTCGTATGCGAAAAAGAAAAACAGCTTGTCCTTTCCGCTATATGTCGACGGGCCCCCTTCCCCAAAACGAGGAAAGTGCACCGGCCCGCCGAGACTTCCGCCAAAAGATTTATATTTCCGCTCAACGCGAGTTGGTCCATCGGTAGTGATATTACCGATACGGCTCGGCAGCTTGTTAAAAGCATTCAGGGATGGGTCATTGAGTTTGAAAAACCCGCTTCCGTGCCACTCATTGGTGCCATTCTTGGTAACCACCTTGATTTGGGCGCCGCTATTTCTGCCGTCCTCCGCGGAATAGGTGGACGATGTAACGGACACTTCTTTCACACTCTCCTGGCTGGGTGTAATAACCGCACCACCGCCCCAGGTTTGGCTATTAACGCTTGTGCCATCAATCTGGTAATTGTTTGAGGACACTCGCTGTCCGTTAGCCGAAATTGGCTGCACATTTTCCGTTGCAAAAATCGAGTTGTTTGATCCTCCCGGTCCTGACGTATTGGGAAGACCTACCGAGTTGCCATTCGCTCCTCTGGCGCCAGTACCAAAAACGCCTGGCGTCAAACGCGCCAGTTCATATGGATCGCGTCCCGATTGCGGCAACCGTAAGATCTCCTCGTTAGTAATTGTCTTATCAACATTGGCGTTTTCAGTTTCTAACAGCTGAACCGTCTCTTGAGTTATGGTAACGGTGGCACTCACCTCCCCGGCCTCGAGCGCAATGTCGAGGCCCTGAACAGTCTCGGCGCTTACCTCGACATTTTCCAGCACTGTCTTTTTGTAACCGGTCCTTTCCACTGTGATCGTGTATCTGCCTGGGGCTAACCCTGACAATCGATAAAAGCCCTCATCGCTCGCAGTTGCTTCCTGAGTCTTGCCCGTTTCTTTGCTGGTCAAAGTTACCTTCGCTTCAGGAACCAGGCCTCCAGAACTATCTTTCACGGTGCCCTGAATGCCGGCCTTGAATTGAGCCTGGGCGGTAGCCATCGCGGACAACAGAACGAACCCGCACATCATGACGCGGAGCAAAGTAAGCCGGATATCTTTCACTTTCATTGGAACGCCCTCCTGAAGGCCACCGAGATTTTTGCAGTGCTAACGCATTACAGCCGTAACGCGGACGAAGCTAATAGAGAGTTCACTCCGTCCAGAGTCGACCTTTATTTCTAGGGGAGCAAATTGGTAACGCTTGCGTACACTAGTCCCGGGAGCCGGGTCTATACGCTCGCGCAAGCGCAGATTTGATAGGGGATTTAATAACACCGAAAAGCGAAAACTTCAATATATTTCGTGGGCAGACTCTGGTAAGCTGGCGCCTCAATCTGGCGGTATCTTTTTGCAGATTTCGGCACTGGCTATAACCGTTGGCCGTTTTCGAAAATGGTAGTTCAGAAATGGCCGCGTCTGGTTGCCAAAATGCTCGCACGCAATCGCACGCGAAGTGCACCTGCGCGACAGTAGCGTCAACTTTATTTGTTCTAACCAATCTTGCAAGGGAGAAAAGTATTCAATGCGACGTTCAACCTCTATAGTTCTCTTGTTTCTTTTCACTCTTGTCGCCGGCTCCTGCGTGTCCGGCACAAAAACAAATAATGGTGGCGCCAGGAAAAACAAGGGTCCGAACGAACCAATCAAGATTGGTTTCTCGATGGACACTTTGAAGGAAGAGCGCTGGCAGCGAGACAAAGATCTGGTCGAGAAGCATTGCAGGGAAATCGGAGCTGAACTGAACGTGCAGGTCGCCAACGGAAGCGACAGCGAACAGATCAAACAGGCAGAGAACATGTTGACGCAGGGCATTGACGTACTCATTGTCGCGCCGCACAACGGAGATATCGCGGCGTCGATTGTCGAGGCAGCGCATAGGCAAAACGTTCCAGTGATCTCCTACGATCGCCTGATCAAAAATTCAGACGTTGATCTGTACATCTCCCACCAGGTTGTAAAGATGGGTGAAATGCAAGCGCAATATTTGCTGGACCATGTCAACAAGAAGCCGGCCAACTTTGTAATCGTCGGCGGTTCGCCTACCGACAATAATGCACTGCTTTTGCACCAGGGGCAGATGAACGTCCTGAAGCCGGCCGTAGATCGCGGCGACGTAAAGATAGTAGCGGATGAATACGCCAAGGAATGGCAGGCAAGCGCGGCGCTCAACATTGTCGAGAATGCTTTGACGCAGGCACACAATCAAGTCGACGCGGTTGTGGCGTCAAACGACGGCACCGCGCGTGGGGCTGTTCAAGCGCTCGAGGGTCAAAACCTGGCGGGTAAGGTTTTGGTCTCCGGCCAGGATGCGGATCTGGCATCGCTAAAGCTCATTGTCGAAGGCAAACAAACGATGACAATCTACAAACCAATCCAACCGCTTGCCTACGGAGCCGTTGATGCTGCGGTGAAGCTTGCGCGCGGCGAAAAGGTGGATACTACGCAAACTATCGACAACGCCTTTAAGAAAGTTCCATCCATGCTCCTTGAGCCGATTGCCGTCGATAGAAATAATCTTTTGAGCAGCGTAGTTAAAGATGGCTACCACACGCTTGAAGAGATCTGTGCCGGGCTGCCACCGGACAAGTGCCCCAAGCAGTGAAGGCAGGTCCAACGTCGAACGTTCAATGTCCAA
>DASWDX010000053.1:0-4564 GCA_036395055.1 Pyrinomonadaceae bacterium
AGAACTAGCCGAACGCGTAGTGGCTGTGGATGGTAAACTGAAGGTTCTTTATATGTCTGGCTACACTGACGATGCGATCGTCTACCATGGCGTGCTGGAAGAAGGAATTGACTTCATCCAAAAACCTTTTAGTCCCGATGCGTTGGCGCGCAAGGTAAGAGAAGTGCTGGATAAGCGTTAAGGAGTAATGCTTGTAGGCGGCTAAAACTTCGCGTCGCACGGCTTTGCACAAAAAGATTTCAATCAGTCCGCGGAAGCGGACGAATGAAAGTAGCCCACCGATTTATCGGTGGGGATGTCGCGTCACCCGTACCGTGAGTCCGTGAAACGCTCGACTGACCTCAGTTTCGTTACTTTCAGCCGTCCGCTTTGCGGACTAAATCCATATTCCGCACTTATTCCCAGCAGTAAACTGCTGGACTATTGTCATTCGTCCGCTTCGCGGACTGAACTGCCCCTAACTTTTTGTGCAAACCCGCGTCGCGCTCCTTCACTTTTGCGCGTGGTTGAATTTTTCATCGGTTATACGAATCCATACTTCAACCTGTGCGCACAGGTCGACGTTACAAAGCTCGTGGCGTTCGTTCGCGACCGGTCTGGTGTCAGGATTTATTGAATCTTCAAAAATTGAGGCAGCGCTTCAGCGGCGCGACCAATTGCGCGGGCCAGGCTCAGCTTTGCAAGATTATGAGCGAACACACTGTTGATGTAATCAAAATGAGCCGTGACCAATGCTTCCTGAGATTGCACCACTTCAACGTTGTCACTGACACCGGCTTCAAAGCGCTGACGCGTCAGGTCTAAATTCTGTGTAGTCACCGCAATATTCGTACGTGCCACTTCCACCTGACTCGCTGACGCTTGCAGATCAAGGTAAGCGTTGCGCACTTCGCTTTCGATGCGGCCTTTGACGTCCTCAAGTTCCGCTCGTCGTTGGGCTAAAGCCGCTTCGGCTACTTCCGTTTGGCCTTTGGTTCTACCGCCCTGCCAGATCGGAACCCGAACAGTGCCAACAACTGAAAAAGTTCCATGAGCCTGCGAGGGATTTGTTCCGATCACGCCGTAGTCAGCTCTCACCGCAAACGATGGTAGCCGCTCAGCTCGTGCCGCGGATCGCCCACGTTCGGCGGCTTCGACCTGCGCTTGCGCCGCCTTGAGATCTGAGCGCTGCTCGAACGCCTGGTTCAATGCATCCTCAAAGCTGATAGGCGGTGCGGGCGCGAAAGGGATCACATCCGAGATTTCATACTGGTCGTTTGGAGGCAATCCGGTCAGACGCGCCAGATTGATCTTTAGCTTCGCATAATCATTCTGCAATGAGACAAGCCGCTGCTGTTGTGTAAGCAATTGAATCTGGCTTCGGTTCAAATCAGTCTGCGGTACGACTCCAGCAGCGTGTTGTTGGCCCGTTTGCTTGTACAAGGCATTAGCGGTCTCAAGCTGCGCGCGTGCCGCGTCGATTCTCGCCTTTGCTGCGATGATCTGCAGATAATTGCCGCCGACGGCGAGGATGACCAGGTCACGCGCATCAGCAGCCGACAGTTCATTGGCGCGCGAAATGTTTCTTGCGGCGAGATAATTGTTCCTGGCGGTAAGATCAACAACGGTCTGGGACAGGGTGGCGCGTACGTCGAAATAGTTAAACGGTCCGACGATGGTCGGGGGTGAAAAACCGGGAATTGGGGAGTCAAACCTGACTCCAAGCGCTTGCACATTCGTCTGCTGAACAGTTTCACTCATGCTTGCATTCAGATTTGGCAGCAAAAAGCTTCGAGCGATTTTCGCTTGTCCGCGCGACTGATGTACAGCCTCCGTCAATCCTACTGCGCCGAGATTGAATTCAATCGCTCGCTCGACAGCTTCGCGTAGAGACAGTTTGCCGGAAAAGGGAATCTTCGCGACACTTGAAGCGCTTCCCGCGTAAGGACCTTGCACTTGAACAATCGGATTAATCGTATTGACGCTGGTAGTCGTCCCCGGCACTGCAGTCTCGCTGGCCGTTACTGATCCACCTTGCTGGTTTCGACCGGACAGTGGCAGTTGATTGGCCTGAGTGCCTTGCGCCGGACTGTTGCCTGACCCAGCTTGACCAAACACACCTGGCGCCATGGCAACTAAAACAAACAAGCTCGAAAGCACCGCCGTGTGACCCGGATAAGATTTACGTCTTCGTCGCTCGATGACGGTTCGTAAATTGTTAAGCATTCCCATCACTGTTCGCTTACCCCCTTCGCCGCCTGGAAAGAACATGAGAAAAGTAGATTTCGACATGAGAACTCTTCGCCGTCTAAGTCACATTTCAACTCAGCTGTTTTCGAAAACGCCAAACACTCAGCGACACCAGCACGATCGTAATGATTAATAACGCCAGAAAATTGGGCCACAAAGTTCCAACGCCGCTTCCCTTGAGCATGCTGGCGCGGGCAATGGCTGCGAAATGATGTATCGGATTTACAACCGTCAACGGTTGCAGCCATCGAGGCATTGCCTCGACAGGATTGAGCGCACCGGAAAGTGAAACGAGCGGCGGATTGATAAAGAAACCCGTCAGCAACGCCTGCTGCGCCGATTTACTAAATGTGGCGATAACCGTTCCGATGCCAATCCCCGCGAGCACGCATAACGCCCCTCCACCCAGAACCAGCAAGAACCCGCCATGAAATGGCACGCCAAAGGCCAACTTTATTAATCCAATTGCGAGCAACATCATTAGTGACAAAAGGAAGAAGAGCGGGGCTATCTTGGCAATGATGATCTCCGACGTTCCCGCAGGCGACATAAGTAATTGTTCAATCGTTCCTGCTTCTCGTTCTTTTACCATTGCCCCGGAAGCGACAATGGAGCTATTCAGGATTAGGAGAAGACCAAGCACGCCGGTAGTGATAAACCACGAGTCTTTCAGCCCTGGGTTGTAGAGAAAGGCCGGGTGCAGCAGCGCCTGGCCGCGATGATTGGGTCTGGAGCCCGCCATTGTTAGAAAATTGGTCTGGATACCGTTAGGTTGCAGACCGGCGTTGTAATTCTGAATTACCGCTTCGGCATAACCCTGGCTGATCGCAGCCGTGTTTGCGTTCATCGCATTCAAGAGAAACTGCACGGTGGTTGGGCGCCCACGCTGCAGGTTGCGAGCGAAATCATTTGGAATTACAACTCCAGCGTTGAGTGTCCCGCTACTGATCGCCTTAGTGAGTTGATCATCTGAAAGGTAATCGCCGGCTGATTGAAAACTTCGGCTCTCTGTCAACGCGGCGATCAATTCACGGCTCTCCTTAGTCTTGCTCTCATCAACGACCCCGAGACGGATGTTTTCCACGCTGGCACTGAGGGCAAAACCGAACAGCAATAATTGCAGTACGGGTGGCAGGACGAGCGAAAAGCCGAGACGCCGGTCGCGTCGAATCTGGTTCAACTCCTTTCGCAACAGAGCACGAATGCGATGGCTGAAGAGTTTTTCCAACACTCGATTCATCTTAGGCTTCGACTTGCATGCGCCGTCTGCCCAACCAGGCGACCGCGAAAAATACAATCCCAATTGCGCCGATGATCAGTACTTTGAACCAAACTGCCGGCCAGCCACCTCCTTGAAGGAAAGCGTCTCTGACAATCTCGATGTAATACCGGCCCCAGATAAAATGAGAGATCCACCGCAATGTGGGTGGAATATTCTCAATTGGAAAAATTAAACCGGAGAGGAGAAATACCAGCAGGAATCCGCCCAGTGCCACTGCTTGCATGGCAGCCGCTTGATTCGGAATTGTGGCTCCGATCATCGTTCCGAAGGACGCCACACAGAACGCATAGAGAATGGTAGCTACGATAAAAGGGGTAGGATCGCCCGCGAAAATCAAACCAAAATACGTGAATAGCAGCGTCATCATTAAGAGGCATTCAGCCAATGCTACGGCCATGAAAGCCAGCACCTTTCCGAGGAGGAACTCCGGAGCGCTGATGCTGGACACATAGACTTGCAAGATCGTCTTCTGATCCTCCTCTTTGGACATCGCGAGCGCGGCTAATAATGGCGGGAAGATCGATAATGCCAGGACAAAAATCCCTGGACCATAAAACTTCTGCGAGGAGCGGCCTGGGTTATACCAGAGGCGGACAGCTGCCTCGACGGGTTGCCGGAGTGATGACTCCGACATGCGTCGGTTGTGCGCTCTTGTGATTTGGCTTGCATAACCCGCTACGAGTCTGGCTGTGTTGGCATCAGAGGCGTCAACAACAAGCTGTACCGGAGAGTTAAGTCCTCGCGCGATGTCGCGTTCAAAATGAGCAGGGATGATCAGCGCGGCTCGCGCGGTGTTCGTGGTCAGCGCATCACTGGGCGGTTTGTCTGTCGGCCAGGGAACAACGCGGAGAGTTAAAGAAGCGCGAAACGCGTCGATCAACTCTCGTGAGGCGCGCGAGTCATCAAGGTCCTGAACTACAATTGGAAGGTCGCTGACTGAAAGAGAAATCGCATTTCCGAGTAGTACGAGCAGCACCAGAGGAAGCGCCAGTGCAAGAAGCAGCGTACGCCAGTCGCGAACGATCTGGGTTAATTCTTTGCGAGTTTGCGCCA
>DASWDX010000054.1:0-9456 GCA_036395055.1 Pyrinomonadaceae bacterium
CCGTCTGACGTTCAAACGACGTAGCAGTGTTCTGGATCGTGATGCTAACACCAGGAATTACCGCACCGTTCTGATCTTCGACCGTTCCAGTTAGGGTGGCAGTGGTGGATTGGGCGACAGCAGTAGGCAGAAAGCAGTAGACAGTAAGCAGGACCGCGCAAACAAAAACCACGCAACGGTTCGTAAGTGATAGGGGATGGCCGGTCATGGCTTTAATCCTTTCGCTCATAAGTAAGAAGATTGTTAGCGATCACGCGCTCATGCGGACGAGGCGTCTGCGCTCCCAGTTTTAATGCGCGGCTCGAATTCGAGCGGCCAACCCTTCAGCACTCTTCAGCGATTGCCAGAAATGACCTGTCTTCACTTGTGCGGCCGTATTACCCTGAACGGAGAGGGCGAACGACTGTCTCACGTCCTCGTCCACGGACACACTAAAGTCATAAAGGCGGCGCACGGCCTCTTGAATGTCCGCATCTCCGCCGATCGACCCGGTCGCTACCGCTCCCGGTTCTGACAGAGCGGGAAAGACTTGCTGTAACTCACGCTGCAAGGCTTGGAGTTCAACCTGAAAGGCACGCGCGTGCTCTTGCAACAAACCGATCCAGCGGGCACGGTCGGCTTCGGGCAGCGTCCGCAGATCACTGAGCGAAAATCTCTGGGTCAATTGCTTCATAGCCAGAGCGTGGCGGCGTGCCTGTCGCGATCGCACCATCACCCGATCTGCATACCTTCGTGCTTCATCCTCAGGAAATTTCTTCTTCAGCTCGGCGTAAAGAGGACTGGTGCCTTCGATCGCTTCAACCCGGTCGACAGTAACGTTGCCAGGACTTTTGGGACGCTCCCGTTGCGCTGCGGTGCTTACTGTTTCCACATCAATCTTGACGGCTGAGTTATTGCGGACTGAAGCGAGCGCACCTAGCAACTCCGACTTTCTTTCCTCCGTCTCAACTAATCCGGAGACCAAGAGTCGGCCCTCCGGCGTGCGCGTGACGGTTACTTGTTCTCCCATGAACGCATTCGCCTGGTTGAGCAGCTGGAGCACTTCGACTTCAAGGGCCGCGGTCGCCATTACCGGAGCGGGAGTTCGAGGATCTGGGGCCGAAGCCGAAGTTTCGGCTTTCGGGTTTCGGAGTTCCGGTTCGGTTGACGAAAGGAGTTCCGACTCCGGCTCAAACATGGCTGGCGCTACCGCGTCATTCGGCCGGCGTTCAAAGGAGGTTTCGATGATGCGATAGGCCCGTATCTCATTGTCCTGCTGGACCAGTAGACTCTGCTCAACAGCATGAAGATCTTCACGGCCCAGGATGAGTCGCGTCTGCACCAGCTTGTAAGGACTAGCATCTCCGGCGTTATCGAAACTCAAGACATAGTGATTGGTGCGCTCTTCCAGCCTTACACTTTGAACCTCGCCGACGAGCTGGGTGAAATCCTTCGCCGAAGGTGACAGCTGCCAAACATTATCAAGGTTCAAAGACGATCGCGTCGGACTGGAAGGCCGGAGTTGCGGTCGCGCGCCATGATGGTAAAGCGTGGTCACGTTATCCGCCCTGGTCCATTCACCGGCGAGCAATTGACCTCGGTCATCGTAAACCCGGCGCACGGTCACGCCTCTCGCGGCGCTCTGCCACAACTCAACCCGACGACGCGCGATCACTTCGCCATCGAGTGAGCCGCGGCGCTCTTCTATTTGAAGCGTGCGGTGCGTCGCCGTCGAAGTATTCGCAGCGGCAATTTCTTCCGCAGTTGTCGCTCGTTGAATGAGATCAGCTGCGGTGACGGGCACGGCCGGCTGATGTCGGCGCATGACTATCACCACAGTCGCCAACAGCAAAAGCGCAAACACCGCCGTGATGGCGCCGGGCCGGAGCCAGAATTGAAGGCGGAAGATATTGCGCCACTGTTGGCCCAGATTCTGCAGGCCCAAGCCTCTCTGGGAATCGGGCGAGCGGCGGTGGGGCTCGCTTACGAGGCTGTCCGGCCCCGCCTCCACAACCCGAGTTTCTCCGTCCTGCGAATCGAATGCGGCGCTGCTTGGATCTAACCCGCCTTCAACCAGGGCATTTTGTAAGTAAGCAACAAGCGGATCACGATAGACGACATGGAGCGTGGGCCATTGGGTGTTGAAGCTTACCGTCGTTTCCAGCGCGCGCCCTTCACCGAACTCCACTGCCTCTCGCTGTTCGATCTCTCCGTCTGTTGGTGGTGTTACCGTGAAGTGAGACAGCAGCAGTCCCTGCTCACTAAACACCTCAATGAAGCTAATCTTCTCTTCGAGGTTCAGCTTTAACGCTAACTCATTGACCGGCATTCCCACCTTCTGCCGGCTCACGAAGAAACCGTTAACGGCAATGCGCAACTCGTGTGGCCGATGCTCGATCGTATCGCGACGGCGGCGGCGCAAACGTCTGCCGATTTCACCTACACCACCATTGCCACCGGACGTTGCAGGAGGACCGCCCTGGCCTGACGGCGGCTTGTCAGTATCTGGGGATTCCATTCTGTATCGCTCATCCAGCGAGGTCAGGCCCAGCAACTGGTTAACCGTCTCAAGGCATTCGGGACAGCTAACGGTGTGGGCCAATCGCTCGCATTCAATTGTTTCTTCCCCTTCGTACAAGGCGCGCAATTGATCTTTGTTCAAACACTCGCCCTGACGAGAGGCAAAAATGGTTTCACACAATTCGCGGAAAATATCCGCTGACCTGACGGCCATTGGCCGCTGTGGAAGGCGCACCACCGTTTTCGCGGCCGCCTGCTTGCCAATCAGGTGCAAGGCCGTGGGATCTTCCAGATAGAGACGCGACTCACGCCGAGCGTTCAATAACCAAATCTCCACTGCCTGTCGGCTGGTCCGCAAGATGGAGGCGATCTCTGCCGGAAAGTAAGTATGAAAGAACCGAAGGATCAGGACACTGGCGGCTTTGGAAGTCTCCTTGCGCTGATTCACGTAGCCGCAAATACTTCTGAGATCATCTCGGGCCTGAAGTTGTCGCTGTGCATCTATCAAGCGCAGCCCGATCTCGGCGGTGTCGTAATCGGAGATTGCCAGTTGGATTGTCGGCGTCTGGGATGCTCGCCTGGCCTGTGAGATGTGCAGGTTGCGTAGCATCACATAGAGGTAGTCGTCCAGGTTTTCAATCACCGCGAGATTTGGCTGCTTGAGAGTGAATTGAATAAATGCATCGTGCACCAGGTCTTCCGCCGCATGGTGATCACCCTCGGTCAAACGCAGCGCCCAGCCAGCCAGCCGCTGATAGCGGGCCATAAAGAGGTCGTCATGGCTGCCCGGAACGGGCGCAGGTCTCAGCATTCTTTCAGTCTCACTAATAAAGACGCTTTTAGTGAAAAAAACCTAAATGGAAGTTGAACTTTTTTCTGGAAAAATTCCAGGCTCAGCCTCGCAGGATTGTGCCAGGTGTCCATAGACACTAGGAAAGTCTAATTTTAACGGGGAAGCAATCGAATTTCGTTAGGTAAGAGACGTAAGGCGCGAACACTCGGAGATTCTACGCATGAGTTAAGTACGTCTGGCAGGCGCAGCTTCTACCTCAGCCATTGTGTTGCTGATTGCCTCTCGTACAATGCGATAACACTCGCAGGCCGCAGCTTCCAATCCGGCGCGATCGAGAATCTTCATGCTCCCACCACCGTATTCAATTAGTCCCTGTTGCAGTAAGTCGCGAGCCGCCAGAGTGATGCGGTTACGCTGATGGCCCAGCATGTTGGCGATGTGCTCCTGCGTAACGTCGAAGCTATCTGCTTGGACACTCTCGCTGATGACCAATAACCAACGACAGAGTCTCTCTCGGATAGTATGCAGTGAGTGGCAGACTGTCGACTGAATGATCTGAGACTGCTGGGCATATGCGTATTTCAGTAATACTCTGTGAAGTGTGCTGCCGCGGTTGAACTCCGCCAGTAGCTGCGTTCCTTTGATGATCAAAGCTTCGCATGGCACTTGGGTGACCACCCGACAGGGCATGATTGGAACATTCAGGACTATTGGTAATCCAACTACACCTTCATTTCCAATTGTGCAAATATCGACGGTCTGTCCATCCTCGGTTATGGCCAATAACGAGACCATGCCCTCGCTTAAGAAATACGCGGAGCGCACTTCATCTCCCGCTTCGTAGACAATTCTGTTTCTTGCTAACCGGATTACTTGTGAGTTTGGAAGGAGGCGCTCGTATTCGTCATGCTGGAGGGCAGCCAGCAGACGGTTCGCTATCGTAATGGACGGTTCTTTGGAGGATGATGACACTGTGTTCTGTTCCGAACATACTCTTTCACTTTGAGGCGCAAAATGATCAGCCACAGACGAACAGAGCCGCTACGCCAAACGTATCAATAGCAGCTTCTTCTTGACCTGCACATCGTTTCCCCTTCGCACGGTGAATTACGTTTCTTAGAATTGCTGGAATGGAACATGTAGACCAGCAGCAATTGTTTCAATGCGGCCGGACGAGTTGGGCGGCGTGCCGCTTCTTAAAACTCTTCACGCATTGCGGCCACCGCTTGTATTGTTCCTGCTTGCTGGGGTCGGGATCTTCTTTGTCTTGAAGCCAGACGTTAAACCAAGTCCAAGTATCGCTGATATATCTCGTACGCATGCTTCGATTGGTTCTTTACATGCCTTTCAATCAACATAAATTAATCAACTGGCTTACTGTTTTCTCTCAACGACTCCGTTTTCATGGCACATTTGAGCCTGATGGGGCGGCTTGCTTCTCTACCTTACCGAGTATCTTCGTCTCCATGCGTATCAAGCCAATGCCCCAGTCAGACATTGGGGGGATCTTAAGCGGTCGAACGTCGGAAAGACTGAACCTCAAATGCTTGACTGCCGACTTTTGCTGTGGTCTGAGTTTATTGTCTGTAAGCAACGGAGTGAAATCCCAAACTGTCCCAACACCACTTTCTTCATTATCGGTATCCAGAATCTTTGGAATACCGACACTTGACTTTAATGAAACCACTCGCACTTTGATCGGTCCAACCATTGTTTCGTTAGACACATTTTCAAGTTGTGCGTCAACGGTGAGAGTATTTGCTGCTCGATCATATTTTATGTTCGTGTATTTGAAGTTCACTTTCTCAGACACAACATCTAGACCCGCAAGGTCTATAGCGCCGTTTCGGATGACAGTTCCTTTAACTGTAACGGGCGCCGTCCAGATTTGGGCGATACCAGTCCGGTTATCTATCCAGAAGGGATGAAATGCTCCGCTGGCATCGGCGGCCATGCCCGCCGTGTCACCTGGTTTCACCCCCATCCAATGAATCCAAAAATCGCCACCCCATGCCGTCACAGCCCATTTTTCATCCTTACCTCCATGAGTAAATGAAGCTTCGGACACTTTGACACTGGGAAGAAAAGTCTCTCCGCCATCAAGCGAGCCTCTGAAACGGACCGTATAATCCCAATCATTGACGCTTTCTCGTCTGTCATACCACGCGACCCCCACCACGCCGTCTCTATTTACGGCCATTACTGGCATGAAATGGTTCGGCCCTTTAGCGGGATCAACAGGCGGCCGGTCATCGTTCAAGGCCATTGGCTTTGACCAGCTTCGGCCTTTGTCTGATGAATAAGCAAACATGATTTCGACACGGCCAGAACGAGCATCCTCGTAAACGATATAAAGACGGTCGCTGAACGGCCCGCGACTCCGGTCTACCGCTAAATATGGCACGACGTTTGATTTCCACGACCTTCCCATAGCCAGATCGCTTACGACAGTCGCATTAGAGAATGTTTCGCCAGCATTGGCTGAGGTAATAACTTTCAGCCACGCATTCGGTTTGCCAGGTTTCTCTTCCGGGGATTCCAAATAATCCTCTCTCCTTCTGCCTTGATACTCAAAAAAGCTGCAGACTAACGTGCCATCCGATAAAACAACGCCAGGGGCACCTCCAATGGGATAATGGTCGCCAACCGGTACCAATTGTGTGAGCGGTTCAAAGGTAGATCCCCCATCTACCGAGCGGAAGAGTTTAAAGCTGGCGTACGCGCCAAAGCCTCGCTCATATGTCAATAAACCGCTAATACCATGAATGTATATATTCCCATGGAATTTGCCGCCCGTGTCGTCTACGACTACATAAGGACGATCTATCACGGGAATTTTGGTTGGTGGGAGCCAGGTTTTGCCACCGTCTTTAGAGCGATACACATAAAGGTCATACTTCTTTCTGTCTTTGGTGGGACCAAAGAAAATGAGATAAGCAGTTCCATCAGGACCATAGGTGACGGCAGGGTCAGTGTTACAACAGACGTCTTCCTCCGGAAAAATCTTTAAAGTTGGCGACCACGTTTTTCCTCCATCGAAGGATGCATAAGCCACAATTGAATTCGTGTTTTTCTCCTCCGAAAACACCATTGAGCAGCCAAGCAGTCTGCTTGGATCTTTCGCATCCGCCGCTAAAAGAATCTCCCCATGCGCCAGACTCCCCAGTTCTTTACTTACCTGGATATTTGGGCCGACGACGATTTGCTTCTCTGATCTTCCTACCTGTAAGGAGCTTGCAGATTGAGATATTGGCCCTTTTGAGGTAGTCATTGACACGGCAGTGCCCGCGAGGGCGCAGCACAATGCGAGCATTCTTAGTAAGGCTTTCGTCACGATGGTTTCCAAGCGGCTTAGCCTTATGGGGTCACTGACTTGGGAAGACTTTGAGAATCGGGCCCCTCAAGAGGCGGCTTCGGCTTCCTGAGGGCCGCCTAGCCTAAAACCCTATCTTCAGAGATAGCTGCACAGACCGTGGGCCGCCGAGCTGATATAGCGCGCTCAGTCCCCCCAGATTTCCCGCCAGCATCGAACTCGGTTTTCCAAAGGCCGCGCCGGAATTCAATGCGTTTCTCGGACTGCCGAAATTGGGATGGTTGAAGACATTAAAAAGCTCCGCTTTTAGCCACAGATTGACCCTTTCGTTTAATTTGAACTGGCGACCCAGAGCGAAGTCCACCTGCCAGGCTCCGAACCCGCGCAACGCGTTACGTCCCAACGTGCCTTGTCGGCCTGCTGGCGGTGTCGTAAATGCCAACCTATTAATTTGCCTGCCGCCCGGCAAAGAGGAATCGTTGATATAGAGCGGAACTCCCGCTACCAGATCCGGGCGCAATACCCCGAACACATTGAAGAAATTTGTTCCGGTGTTCACATTTACCGGCGGGGCGGACCTGGCGACAACGATTGTGTTTAGTGACCAGTTGTGAAAAATAGCGTTGCCAAACGATCCGAACTTCGGGTTTGGCAGATCGTAAGTCACCGCGGCAGTGAAGGTATGGCGTACGTCGAAATCCGATGGACCTCGATCTATTTTCGGGTCAAGGCTTGTACCAGGAATCGTGCGAAACGAGTCGCTCGAAGTGTTGTCAAGAGATTTTGACCATGTATAGGAAGCCAAAGCCTGCAGCCCGCGCGATAAGCGGCGCTGAAATTGGAGCTGCATAGCGTGATAGTCGGAATTGGCGGTGTTTCTTGTGGCTATAATGAAGCCGTTGCCCGTGAAATTCGGATTGGGGTTTGCCCAGCTTTCCAGCCCCAGAAGGCGGCGGCCGGCGGCGCCGACATAAGACGCGGACACCGTTTGGCTCGCACCCAGTGATTGTTCCACGGCAACATTCCATTGGTACGTGTACGGCAGCTTAAGGTTCGGATCAGCTCCGGCAACGATGTCGGTGTATGGAGGATTAGCGTTGAAAACGGGTGGAGCTGCTGCGGCTGCGGTAAAAGGAAACTGTAAAGGGGCAGGAACCTGTGCGTTTGGCAGGATCTTAAGAAGTCTAATTGGAAAAGTATTGCCAAATGCATCCGCAATCGGGCCGGAGCCAGTGTCATAAAAAATGCCGAAGCCGCCTCGAAGCACCGTTTCCCTGCCCTTCGCCTGCGACAACTGGTAGGCGACTCCAACTCGCGGTGCGATATTTCGATAGGTGGTTTTATAGAGCGGCGTGCCCCGCGGCGCTAACGCTATCGCCGCCGGATTATCAAGGTTGGTTAACGCAAAGGGGTCATTACCGTGGGCTTCCGATGGAGGCGGGTTCACTTCCCACCGCGCTCCATATGTCAGGGTCAGCCTTGGCGACACCTTCCATGTATCCTGGCCAAACAAGGAGAGGTTGTTGAATATAGGGAACGTCTGGCTCCAAGTTAGAATCACACCTAGAGATGCTGTTCCCGTCATAGCCGCAGTCACACTACCAAAGATTACCTGCTGCTGGTATGCGATTGGATCGAAGATTGGGAAGATTCTGCGATAGTCGATGCCGAATTTTAATTGATGGGAACCAGAAACTACAGAGAGAGTATCAACCAGATTGATTTGACGTTGGACATTATCGGCATTCTTCCCCACCACAAAGATGGCTGAGCCTGCAAAGAATGCGAAACGGCTATCCCGGGTTGAAAAAGGTGACGGAAAGAGAAGTGAATCAGGGACTGGGACTTGACCGTCAAGGTTATTAAACTCAGAAAAACTTCTCCCTGTGTTCCGACTATAGTTAGCCCTGAAATCATTAGCTATAGACGACGTCAATGACATCAGTATGCCTGCCGTCAGAGTCTGTGTTTTGGCCTGGGTGGTGTCTGATTCAATTTTGCGGTTGACCGATTCGGACGGAGCATGGTTGTACCGTGCAAAGAAAGATAACTTGCTGCTCAGCGTGTGATCCACCCGAATGCCGGTGGCATCTAGTGTCGTTGGATTTGACGTGGAAAGGAAGTATTGTGCCAAGTTGTTCCCCAAATCGCTGCCGTTGGGAATCGGGAACGCATTGAAAAACGGCTGCATCGCGGGCACCGCGTTCTGCCGTGCGTTGACGGAGGGAACCGTCAAAACCCTCGATTGTGGCTGCCGTAGCCGCAGCCCTTCATAAGAGAAGAAGAAGAACGTGCGGTTCTTCCCGTTATGGAAGGACGGCCCGCCTTCGCCAAAGCGCGGTAAGTATAGAGGCCCTCCCAACACACCACCAAAATCATTCTGGCGCATCGGAGGTTTCTTTAGATTTGGGTTACTATTAACGAACCAATCGGTCGCGTCCAGCGCGTCATTGCGAAAGTAATCAAACACAGTCCCATGAAAGTCCTTTGTCCCGGAGCGGGTCGCAATTGACACTTGTGCCCCCGGCGTGCGCCCAAACTCAGGCGCGTAAGTAGAGGTCTGAATCCTGAATTCTTGCAACGCATCTACCGAAACGAGGTTGTTCGTGCCCCCGAAGACGGTCAGCCCTGGCAACGAGCCGCTGTCACCCTGGGCAAGACTAGACGAATTGCTGACGCCAAAATTAGCGCTCACACCATCCACCGTAAAGTAGTTGGCATTGGCGCGCTGACCGTTGACACTGAACTGCCCTAGATTCTGAAAACTGCTAGTGGTCAAAACGACTCCAGGGGTGAGCGCAATCAGCGATTGAAAGCTTCTGCCATTGAGCGGCAGGTTCCCGACAAACTG
>DASWDX010000055.1:0-3190 GCA_036395055.1 Pyrinomonadaceae bacterium
CGCTCGCAATCCCAACGAAAAAGACGCGCTCTTGAACGTCCCGGGAGCTGGCTTAACGCTCTCAGAACAACTGGGTCTTTCTAATAAGGGCGATCGAATTGGCGGTCTCGGTAGTATTGGGAATAGCAACTATCAGCGT
The DNA here is from genome assembly GCA_036395055.1 of Pyrinomonadaceae bacterium. GTDB lineage: Bacteria > Acidobacteriota > Blastocatellia > Pyrinomonadales > Pyrinomonadaceae > PSRF01. The sequence goes on from DASWDX010000055.1 coordinate 140, forward strand.
GAACAAGACAGCCCTTTCTCGCGCCTGCAGTTACTGGCTGATCTCAGCCGTCCACCGCAAGTAAAGTTTAACGATCTCGCCTCGGCGGTTAATACCGGCGTCATCGAGGAAAATCCGCTCAACTTCGACATTCGCGTCGACTTCTTTCGTCAATCAGACGAGCGTGTTATTACCGCGCTAACGATTCAAACTTCGAACAAGGATCTGGTGTTTCAGGACAGCGGCGGACTACAGCAAGCGCGAATCAATATTTTTGGACGAATCACATCAGTCGCGGGTCGCCGCGCCGGCGTCTTTGAAGATCCCGTGATCACGACTGCAACAATTGAGGAACTAAACGACGCAAAAGAGCGCAAATCTGCCTACCAGAAAGCAGTCGCTCTTGCGCCGGGAACCTACAAGGTAGACGTCATCGTGCGCGATGTTACCTCAGGAGCCACGGGAGTGAGACACGTCGGTTTTACGGTTCCCAGATATGATGCTCAGAAGCTTTCGACGTCTACTCTGGTGCTGGCCGCTAAGTTAGAGAGTCTGATCGATCAGCCAGCCGTGGGACAATTCGTCATCGGGCAAACCAAAGTGATTCCGAATGTCTCCGGGGTGTATCAAAAGGGTCAGCCGGTTGGGGTTTATCTGCAGGTTTACAATGCGGGGATTGATCAGACGACACTGCGACCCTCGGTTGACGTCGAATATGCACTGCTGAAAGATGGCAAGGAATTAGGCAAACAGGCGGAAGATTGGCGCGGGATGAGCGACTCCGGCCAACGCTTGACGCTGGCTCGGCTGATCGACACGCGACAGTTGGCACCCGGTGAGTATGAGTTGGCGATTCGCATTCGCGACCGCGTCTCGGGCCAGGCCCTGGCGCCTTCCGCGAAGTTTACTGTAGTGCAATAGTAGTAAATCGTGGACAGTAAATCGTGAACAGTAAATCGTAGATTTTGAATAGCAATCTCGGGGTTGCTGTTTCTATTTACGATTTACGATTCACGATTTACTTCTTCGCGTAGCTTGTCCTTACCGTTTCCAGCTTCGTGTTTCCCTGAACTGAGTTTCCGCGACGATCGACGACGTCCACTTCAAATCCGGGATACGATGGCCGAAACCTGGTGGCCTTCCAGCTTTCCACCGTAATGTCGTTTTCAGCCGCGCGATGGTAGCCATACTGCGGAAGTCCGGCTCGATCGCCACGCACGTCCGCACCACGGAGATGGAGAATGCGCACGCGAAAGCCTTCAATGCGCCTTATCTTCCGCTCAACATTTGCAACTGAAGACATTTCTTTGCGCCAATTATAGCGGAACTGTGGCCCAGCCCGCCCGTCTAATACAGTCTTGCAAAGATTAATGCCGGCAGACTTATTGGGATTACCAAACTGCATCAGCGTTTGTCGGATGCTAGAATGATTGAAATGGACAGGCGGATTAATCTGACTGGCTTGAGCCAGGCCGAACTCATCAGCTTTGTTGAAGAAATCGGCGAGCCGGCATATCGAGGGCGGCAAATTTTTGCAGCGCTTCACCATCGCCGCTTGCAAAGTTTCGACGAAATGACGGATCTGCCGAAAGCATTGCGCGAACGGTTGAATGAAACTGCCACCGCCTCCACGCTCACCGTCGAATCGCGTTACCTCTCAGAAGACGGAACGCGTCGCTTCCTCATGAAGACTTATGACAATCTTCCGGTGGAGACCGTCTTCATTCCGGAGGAACATCGCGACACGATCTGTTTCTCGTCGCAATCAGGTTGTCCGCTCCAGTGCACTTTCTGTCTGACGGCGCAGTTGGGTTTGCTGCGCTCGCTAACTCCAGGCGAAATCGTCGAGCAAATAGTGATCGCGCTAAACGACGTCTACGGCGTGGGCGTAGCAACTCCGCGCGGCACGAATCTCGTCGGCATGGGCGCGGGTGAACCATTTCTAAATTTTGATTCCCTGATGAAGGCGGTGCGGATCATGGCGGATCCGCAAGGTCTGTTTATCGTGCCGCATCGCGTGACGGTTTCGACTGCTGGAGTCGTACCGCGCATTCGCGAGTTGGCCACAATTCCCGATCGGCCCAACCTCGCAATATCTTTGGCGGCCCCTACGAACGACCTGCGCGATGAGCTAATGCCGATCAACAGGAAATGGCCGTTGGAAGAATTGCTGGCAGCCTGCAAGGATTTTCAGGCGACACTCAGAGCAGGCGAACGATTCACATTTGAATATGTGATGCTTGACGGCGTTAACGATTCTGATGAGCACGCACGACAGCTTGCCAATTTGCTCAATCGCCATGATATACATGCGCGCGTGAATTTGATTCCACACAACCCCGCCGATCCGTTGCCCTATCAACCATCTCCAGCGACTCGAGTCGAGATGTTTAAGTCGATTCTGGAGTCGAAGGGCTTTCGTGCTTTTGTTCGCCGTCCGCGCGGACGTGACATCTTTGCCGCGTGCGGGCAACTTGCCGCTGTGAGGCAACACGTCGGTTTGCGCGCAATCTAACGGTTAGCTTCGAGCAACGCTGACTGTTCTGAAAGTATCTGAGAAACCAGAAAATAATATGCGATCCCTAATCCAACTAGCTTTCATAACCGCGCTGCTGTTTGTTCCCGCGAGCTTCTTCGCGACGCCGCTGCCGCAGTCGGCGCCGAATATCCCTGTCACCGGCATGATCTCGCAAGCTAACACGCAACGAGGCCGCATCGTGCAGGGAACGATCTCCATGGATATTCCTTCCGGGTATCACGTCAACTCCAATCGTCCGCTGGAAAAGTTTCTGATTGCCACTCAGCTTCAGATTGAGGCGCCGCAAGGAATTCGCCTCGGGCCGATAATCTATCCGCGCCCATTGTTGCGCTCTCTAAAGTTTTCCAAAGGCAAAGTATCGGTTTTCGAGGGCCACACAATCATGCGTTTTAGCGTAACTGTGCCGAGGAGTTTCACTGGAAACTCCGCGGAACTGAAGGCACGATTGAGGTTCCAAAGCTGCAACGATGATCTTTGCTTCCCGCCGCAGACTCGCGAAGTCCGGATGTCGTTGAACCTGGAATAGAACGGGG
>DASWDX010000056.1:0-7030 GCA_036395055.1 Pyrinomonadaceae bacterium
GTCTGTTGCAGGTCTTTCGAGAGGATCCCCAGAACCTGTCGGTCAATGTAGTTAACGGTGGTTGCGAAGAACAGCAACCCGCAGATCACCCAGCGATACCGCCCCAAAGGCGTATTGCCTGTGATCACTGCGGTGCGTGACTCGGCAGCGTCAACGACAAAGGAATCCGTTGAAACCGGCGTTCGTGCAGCGCTGACTTTGTTGCCCATCGAACTAATCTCCTAAGTCGTGTGGTTCTTGAAGTGGGCCCGCACGAGCGGGCAGAAGAAGCTGACGAGTGCGTACGCGAAGTGCGTGGCCCTTCGGATCGATTTCCTACTGCCGGAATGAAAACCGGAAACAAGGCACTTTAGTTGCCTAAACGTAAATGCACATCATCGTCTGCGGCTAGTCGCTCAAAAAGTCTTCGCGTATGGGCGTAAAGATGTCGATCAGTACGACTTCCTCATCCATCATTGTTGCGCCGTGATTGCAATGCGGAGGGAAGTGAAGGACGTCGCCTGCTGAAGCGGTGCGCTCCGTCCCTTCGACGAAGAAACGCACTCGACCGCTCATCACGATCGACATTTGTTCATGGGGATGTTCGTGCTCAGGAGTTACCAGAAACGGCGCAAAACGAAAACGACAGATCATTAAGTCCTCGCCAACCACCATTTGTCGCTCGATCCCTTCGGCTACGTGCTCAATCGGGATGCCGGACCAGTTTAAATGCTGGGCACCTCCGTCAATCGTTCCGCCGGCTTTTGCTCCAATTTCATTAGTGGAGGTGGTAGACATACGGTTATTTTCCTCGAGCTGCTTCCAGACCTGATCCTCCCGCGGCGTACTCGGGCTGCACATTGACTACGCCATACTGGCGGTCTTCGCCTTCGCGCATCGCGGCCATCATCCATAAAAAGTTGATTTGCCCGCCCGGTGCGGCAACGTTCGGATGATATCCCCTGGGCATAAGCACGCAATCCCCTTCACGCACCACTTGCACTAACTCTGGTTTCTCAGGGTTGGTGTAAACAAACTGCACGCCGAAAGAAGGCGAAGGCATATCAATGAAAAGATATGCCTCTTCGAGCATCCTGGAATGCTCGTGCGGAGGCCATGACGTCCAGTTGCCCGGCGTGGAAAACGTGACGCCTGCCATGATACGTCCAGCTTCAACATTGGCACCGATTAAGATATTCAAATCCCGTTCGGCGGGCGGTTTACCGGCGGTGAGATGCAATTTCGGATTCTGTCTGATATCGGCAAAGGCGACGAACTGCACCGGATAGCGTTGGGCCACGGGCGCGGAGATCTCCGCAAGGTCGCAGCCTTCGCTGCCATTGGCTTGAACTTCAATATTCGAGTCGCGAGGAATATAGACTGAATCGTAGCGCGAGAGCTCGAACGTTTGCCCGGCGGTGGAGACTTTTGCGGCGCCGTTCAGACAAACGAGGCCCGTTTCGTGATCGTTGTTGTGGAAAGTGACCGCAGCATCGTTCACATCGAGCGTGATTCGCCCGTAGTGTAGATAACGTGCGGCAGTATCGCCGGGCGCAACCGCAGTACGTCGGCCTTTACCCTTATGCGTGGCCGGCACGAAGCAAGTTTCAGGCGTGATGTTGATTGGAGCTAGTTCCTGGGCCATAAAAATATTCTCTCCCCTTAATGCAAATTAATTAATGAATTGACTCCAGACTGGCTGACAGGGCCAGTTTGGTGCGCAACGGCTTATCGGGTTGCACGCTGCCCAAGTTTTTTGAGTTGAACGCCAGATGCAGCGGAATGGCGCCCCGCACTCCGCGTCCAAGCGGGCTGTCGCCGGTCGCGAAAATTTCGACCGTCATCGGAAAATTGGTTTCGATCATTCTCACCTCAAGGCTACCTTTACCGGAGCTGAAGCGATCGACTCGGGTGTTATGTTCAAACTCTGTTTGAACGTTAGGATAACTAGAAGGTACCGTGAGCCACCAACGGCGAATATTGACAGGATGTTTTGCGGTAATTATCTCTTCTCTCATCAGCCCACCCTTTTGGATGTACCAGTTGACTTCGCTTGTGAGCCCGACATTCAGGAGCTCGCCTGGCTGACCGCCGCGAAGTGCCCAACGATTCCAGCGCACGCGCAAACTCTGGCCATCCGCTGACGGTTCAATTAAGTCCGCACCGTCGGTGGCAATGATTGTGCGACCATCTTCCAGTTCGATAAAAGGTGTGAGCGCCGGATAAATTTGCTCCACGGGCGCGGCAAAACCCGGAAGGCCATGTGGCGCCGGCAGGTAATCTGCGACGCCCGGCTTCGTCCCTGTCGTAATCGGCAAAGCGAAACGTAGTGCGCCCTGACGTACAAGCCAGACGCCGGCCGCACGCTCAGGGTTTTGGCGAAAGAACTCAAAGCGCGCTACGCGAGGCAAGTTGGGAACTGTTGGAAAAGATGCAACGCCCTCTCGTTCGAGTGCATTCATCAAGCGCGTGTGCGAATTGGCAAGCTTGCCGAAGAATCCTGTGGTTTGTTGCCACTCGCGTTCGCGGGTGATATATGCGTAGTTGCCGCGGCCGAAGGCAAAAAGGGAAAGCAGATGAGCATCATCGCGATAATCACTTCGCAGGTAATGCCAGGCTTGAAAGTAGTGGGCGGCGATATCGGCGAGCGGCGCGGGGCGAAACTCCGGATGCATGGCAAGAAAGCCGGCGATCTCAGGCGTATCGAGATAACTGACAATACCCTGGCTGCGGCCCCAGTTGTAGCCATAGCCATCTTCCGATACTAGATCCCACCAGAGACGCATCTGTCTCGTTAGCGATGGTCGCAACTTTTCCAGCAAGTCTTTGCGACCGGATTCTTCTGCGGCTTCCCAAACGTAGCGCGCATACTCGTTTGAGTAACGATCGTAGCGACCGGTGGGTGGAGCATCGTCGGCGTAGATTGCGCCGCTCGTGAAAGGAACTGCGGCGCGGTCGAGCAGCCGGTCAAGGAAATTGCGATCAGTCGAGATGCGCAGTTGATAACCGATACTGGCAATTCGTGCAGCGACACCGAGATAGTTCTCCGGAAGATTGATGACCTTGTTGGTGTGCGGATCGTAGAAGCGTTCCGGGTTGAGTAACGAGCGCCACGCAGTCTGTTCTTCGGGCTTAAGACTGAGCCAAAGCGCGTTTGTTTTCAAGTCGCGGCCAAAGTGTCGCAAGGCCAGGGCAGCGTAAAGCTGTGAGAAGGCCTTGCCGCCGGCTTTTGCTTCGATAAGTCCAATCTTACCAACCCACTTCGCGATGTCCCGCCCGGCTAACTCGCGCTGTCCGGTTGTGTCGGCATAGGCGGCGAGTGCGCGCATAAACGTGCCCCAGGAATACTCTCCGGCAGTCAGCGCACCGATCACGCGATCGGGTGGGGGATCGAGAGTCTTAATGTCACCCAGATGGGCCGCAAGTTCTTTGCCGAGAAAAGAATTTACTTCAGCGCGCAAAGCGATGGTGGTGACCACTGGCGGGCCGGCATTGACCGGCAACCGTGGGCCGGTGCTGCCCGCCGATGTCATAGTCAATGAACTGATGACGAGAGAAGCGATGAGCAGCGCGGATTTCTTCCGCCTCCACTTCGTCGCGAGGTATTGATTCATATTCGGAAAAACCTTAACGCATCGGCCTGCTGTCAGAAAGTCAATTTCAAACCAAACTGAATGTTGCGCGGCGGTCCCGTGCTAGCGACGGTTCCGAATGCCGCGTTATTCAGGTTGTCTTCGAGACCGCGGAAGTTAGCTCGATTAAAAGCGTTGAAGATGTCAGCCTGAAGCTGGAGTTTGAATCTCTCGTTTAGCGAAACACGTCTGCGAAGGGAAAAGTCCCAGGTCTGCGAGCCTGGTCCAAGCAGGGTGCCCGCTCCGCAAGTCCCTCTCCGGCTCTCGGGCGGGGCCGCAAACGCTGCACGGTCGGCCCAGTTGTTCGGGCCACGCTCGCCATTGGGAAACAGTCCATCGCCACCGAGGCAGTCCGCGCGGCGGTTTCCGAGGGCTGAAGCAGCTCCGGTGCTGGTGGCTGTGACGGTGCTGTATGGGCCTGATTGAAAACGAGTGACACCGCTTATCTCATAACCATCAAGCAGGGCTTTGGCAAAACCGGTGGTCCGACTAAACGTTTTCACCGTGTATGTGTAAGTAGCGGCGAAGATATGTCGCCGGTCGAATGTTGCCGGACCGTAGTTAAATTTCCGATTAAATGGATCTTCGGGGTTATCGTTAAAACCGCTCGCATCGGTCAAGACTTTAGACCAGGTGTACGCAATCGTCGCGAGCAAGTCGCCTTTGCGCTTGGCAGCATAAAGCTGCATGCCGTGATAATTCGACGTTGCATCGCCGAGACGCATCCGGATGGCCGTGTAACCTTTAAAGGGCCGCAGGGCATTGATATTGACGTTTGGACCACTGGGAGGAAGATTCGCCCTCAGGGCTTCAAAAGTTGGCTGATTAATGTCTGGCTGGCGGATCAGGTGTCGACCGAGATTTGCAACATAAGCCGCTTCCGCGAAAATGCCAAAGGGCAATTCACGCTGCACGCTCAAGCTGTAACTCATCGTATAAGGCGTATCGAGTTTCGGGTTAATGGCGTTGATCTGGGCGAAAGGCGTTACCGCAGAGGTTCCGCCGGTGATATTACTCAGATTAGCGTTAGTGAACTGTGCGCTCGGCGCGTAGGGGGGATTACTGAGCGAAGGGAAAATAAGATTGCCTTCAACGCGGTCGTAATACATTCCGAAGCCGCCGCGAATCGAAGTCTTGTTGTCATTGAAAGGAGTGAACGCGAAACCGACGCGCGGCATAAAATAGTGATGTCCTTCGTAGAGTCCGCGTGGCGCACCGGTAGGCACCGCGAGGACGGCTGCACTGTCGCCGCCAGGTACTCGACCCAATTCTTCCGGCGGTACGCCATTACCGGCGCGCACCAGTCCATTGAAACGATTGCCGCCGAGTGCGGTGTTGATATTGCCGGCTTGGGAGCCGGTAGGGAAGATAGTTACCGCTTGCGCCGGATTGTAGAGTGACGGATCGAAATTAGCGAGGTTGTTCGCTTGTGTATAGATAGGTACGCCATACTGATATCTTAGGCCCAACTCCAGACTAAGCCCTGGACGAACCCTCCAACTGTCAGCCACAAATGCCTCAAACTGCGAGAAGCGGAAGAAGCCCAACGGATCGACTGCCTGCTCGCTGTAGGTGCGAAAGTTTCCGAGCAGTGCATCAGCGAAAGAGTTGTTCGACGTGCGACTATTACCTCCAGTGCTGAAATCGACCTGGCCCGCATAAGTCGTGCGCGCGTTTTGGTCAATGCGGTTGCGGGTTACAGTGGCGCCGGTCTTAAACGTGTGGCTGCCCCGGACGTAAGTAAGGGTATCACTCGCGGTGATGTCTGTTGTCGGCGAAAGTAATGACCGGGCTGCGCCAAAGAAGCTGGCGAAGCCGCTGATAGTCGTGTCCGGGATCGAGTCTTCGAAGCGGCCGCCGCCAGTGAAGAGTTGCTGAAATTGAAAACCGTAAGTCTCGCGCTTCCAAAGATCGCCTGCAGGGGGAATGCGTTGCGCGACCCAGGCCCCGGTTAGTTTCGCTTCATTGATGAACTCTGGTTTTACCAACCAGGTATGTGAAATCTGAATCGATGTTCCCGGACGCAAGCGGTTACTGGGGATTGTCGGCAATTGCGTGTTAATGAAAGTGCCGAACGGATCGATCAGAACGTTCTTGTCGTGAATGTATCGACCATAGAAGCTGTGTTTTGAATTCAACTTGTAGTCGAGGCGAACGAGGTCTTCACGATAATCGAGCGGGTTCGGTTGCTGGAAGGTAATATTATTGGCAACCGGCGAGTTAGTGTAAGCGGTTGCCAGGCCGATCGCCGTGCGATAGACCTTTGCAATGGCAAGGCCGTCAGGAGTGATCCTGCTGCCGGGAATCATGTTCCTCAGCGCCACAGTATTAGCGCCAAAGCATCCGGTGCGGACGGCTGGCGTTGTGACCACACCGTTGGTGATGACCGGGGCTACGCAAGTGTTAGCCGCAAAGTTAGGATCCCTGAGCACTCCATCGTCCGCCGTTCCGACAGTGCCGTCAGGCCCGCGCAGGCGGAAAGAAAAATCTCCAGTCAACTCGGCGAGCGTCGGTGCTGTGCGTCGCTGCGCGTTTGAGAGACGGCGGATATATTTCCACTCCTGCCCACCGAAGAAGAATAATTTATCTTTGATAATAGGACCGCCAATGCTGTAGCCGAAATCGTTGAAGCGCAACGTGGGCCTGACCGGAGCAAAAAATGAGCGGGCGTCGAATTTGTCATTTCGCACGAACTCGAATGCGCTACCGTGGAAATCATTACCGCCGCTTCTGCTCACCAGGCTTACCTGAGCACCAGAGTTGCGGCCGTATTCGGCGGAGAAATTTGCAGTCTGAATTTTGACTTCCTGGATAAAGTCGATGCCAAGGTTGTTAATCTGGCTTGCATTGCTGCCCGATTGAAGGTTGAAGCCACCGTCAATGGTCACATTGTTCGTCTGACCGCGATTGCCGTTGATCGACTGGTTGCCCGTTGCCAGGCTGGTGGTAAGTTCCAATTGATCGTCGGTGGTGAGGGCTACGCCGGGGACGAACGAAAGCAACTGAATATAGTTGCGTCCGTTGAGTGCTAGGCTCTGCACCTGCTGCTTGTCGATCACCCGCGAAACTTCGCCCGACGTTGTATTGACCGTTTCGCCGGCAGCGGTTGTAACCTGGACCATCTCTGTTACCTGGCCGGCCTCGAGGGTCAAGTCGATCGTCAGCTTCGCGTCCGCCGTTACGCTGACGTCTTCGTGTGCCGCTCTCTTGAAATTCGTTTGCTCAGCAGTAACCGTGTAGTTGCCGACCGGCAGATTTGTAATCGTGTAATAACCCTCCCCGTCGGTGATGCCGGTACGTGCCAGGTTAGTAGCAGTGTTGGTCGCGGTGACCGTAGTGTTTGGGACGACGGCGCCGGAAGTGTCTTTAACTGTGCCGGAAATTCGTCCAACAACGGTTTGAGCGCAGATGTTCGTTGC
>DASWDX010000057.1:0-8283 GCA_036395055.1 Pyrinomonadaceae bacterium
GACCTGATCGAGACGCTGGCAATCTCGGTCGGCGAAAGAACGTAAAAATAAGCCAGGTTTACGAAGAGATATAACGCCATGATCAACAGCATCCCGCCAACCAGAGCGCGCGGCAAATTGCGTTGCGGGTTCTGAACTTCACCCGCAACCAGCGTTACGTTATTCCAGCCGTCATAGGCCCAGAGGGCGCCAAGCATTGCTGCAATGAATCCCCCGAAGCCGACACGTGCCGCGGCTGATACACCCTCGCACGAGCCGCCGGCGTTTGACATCCAAAGATGTGACCAGTCTGCACCGCTCGCCAGCAGAAAAGCGCCGATACCAATTACCAGCACCAGAGCGATCTTGATTGCCGAGAGAACTGTCGCCACGTCACCACTCACTTTGACCGTCAGGCAGTTGATTCCCGTTACGATTAGTATGGATAACAGTGCGGCAACTTGTATTTTCCCGAACGGAACTGTATAGCCAAAAATAGTAGGTGAAAAAAACTCGCCGCCAAGCGCGCCGCGAAGCATAGCGTTTAGAAATAAGGCGAACTGAACACCAAGCGCTGCCTGAGAGCCGGCCTTTCCGATGAAGAACGACATCCAACCGAAGAGAAACCCCCAGGGCCGGCCGTAAGCTTCTCGCATGAAAACATATTCGCCTCCGGCTCGCGGCATCATCGCAGCCAGTTCGGCATAGCTCAAAGCACCCGCAAGAGAGAGGAAACCCGCGATGACATACACGCCAAGCACTTTGCCGGGCGTGCCTACGTTGCAGGTCATCACGCGCGCCTTGAGAAAGACGCCGGTGCCGATAACGTTGCCAACGACAATGGAGACTGCGGCGATCAGCGATAATCCGCGAACAAGCTGAGTTTTGTTAACCGGTTGCATATTCGAAACTTGCGTGTTCACTTATTAATCGCTAATTGCAGAGTTCAGCTTTGAGGCCGCCGATCCACCCACAGCAAACTAAAGTTCGTACTCTAAACTGCAGCAGTACGCGTGACTCGGTGGATTTGAAACCAAGACCCCGAGCGAGCGTTGTGGCTTATATCTTTCATGCTGCCCTTCTGGCTCGGCGTCTGCCTGTGAGCGCGGTTGCCGCCCCTTCGCCCGTTACGACGGCTCCCTCCATGAAGCCTTGCCACTCCGCCAGGTGTTCCCCCGCGAAGAGCACTTTCCCATGTGGTTGTTGGAGAATTGGCCGCAGCGTAAACCACTGCCCGGGTCGATAAAAGGCATAAGCGCCTTGCGTGTAAACATCACGCTGCCAGGCAAGGGACTGAATATTGAGAGCAAGCTTCGGCGCGTGCTCATTAAGCGGCAGAAGATCACGCGTGATGATCTCGCTACGTCTTTGAGCATTCTGCGCCGCAAGCACATCGGCCTTTTCGCCAATAGCGTAACTGCAAAGGATGCCCTGTTTTCCCGGCTGTGACTTAGTGCTGTGAAAATAGTAGTGGGAGGTAACATCACTAACGAGAGAGAAGTCTTCCGAGCCCCAAAACCGCTCGTGAAAGAGCAGGCAGTTTTTTATGATGCGAGCGTACTGAAGCTTTTCGGCGGCGGCGCCTTGCGCAGTTGGAAGAGGCGGATCGAATTTGATCTTATCCAGCGTTCGTGCCGGCACCGTACAAATACAGGCATCGGCAATAAAAGTTCTGCCACCGGCTGTCACGGTTACCTTGCCGCCTCTCTGCTTGATGTTTGCCACCGGCATACCTGTGAGAATCGAGTCGTTGCCGATGCTGACAGACAGGGCGTTTACCAGTCGTGAGTTCCCACCCTCAATCTTGAAGTCCATCTCATTTGCGGGACTCGATTCGAAATACTCCGTCGCAGCCGTGTAAGCAGAAACCATCCGGATCGTCTCGCCGAAATCTGTGCTGTCCTGCAGATCACGCAGCAGCAGGTCGTCTTCCGTGAAGCCAATTTCTTCCAGCCAGGTCCACCAATCATACCGATCCAACCGAAGTCGCTCTTTAGTTCCATAGCCGTGGAAAGTTTTCCTGAACTTCTCAAAGGCGGTTTTCGCCTGCGGTGAAAAATCCCATTGACCTGGGCGCTTGACTACGCCGTCGCGCATAAGGGAGGCCTCAAATCGATGATCCCTTAGCGTGATTCCGAAATCCTGACACAAGGCTTTCATGCGTTCGTGACTGTCACCGACCCATTCGCCACCAAGTTCGCAAATCAGATCAGGGTTCTCCTTGAAACCAAAAGAGAAAACACGACCGCCAGTGCGCGGTCGGGCTTCGAGAACAGTCACATTCCAGTGAGCTTGCTTCAATATGTTTGCCGCCGCCAGACCTGCGAGACCAGCGCCAACGATGATGCACGAATACGCGCGACGTTGAACATAAGGACTAAAAACAAGCGGTGCTCCGACCGCTGCAAATCCAGCCGTTTTTAGAAACTCACGTCGCGTCCGCGTGTGCGCTTCCGTCGACCTAGTGCCTACCACAGCTCGTCCCTCAGCAGGTCTTCATAGGTATCGCGGCGGCGAATTAAAGTTGATTTTCCTTCAGCGTCGATCATCACGGCCGCCGGCAGAGGGCGGCCATTGTATTGAAACATTTGCGCCAATGAGTACGCCCCGCAGTTGAGCAGCGCGAGTACTTCACCGGGCTGAACATTCGCGGGAAGTTTTCGATAATCAGGCAAGCGTCCCTGGCGCTCAATGTCGAAATAAACATCGCCAGAGTCGCAAAGTGGTCCGGCAACTTTATAGCTGGTCTCATGCGGCTCACTGGCGCGGGTGGCCGAGATGGTGTGGTAGTACCACTTGTAATTATTCATCGAGAGCATGATGTTGTAGCCGGCATCTGTGAGCAGCCACACGTCACCGGTTTCCGGCCGTTGTTTCATGTTGAGCACTGTAGTTAAGACGAGACCGGCGTCGGCAATAATGCTCCGTCCAGGCTCGAGCAGTATGGTGGTCTTATCGAGTAGATGTTCTGCCTGCGCGGCACGTGCTGACGCGCGCGCGACACGCAAAGCCTCAGACAAAACTATCGCCGGCTCGAGATCGGCGCCGAGCATATCGCGCTCGTGTTCGGGGAGTTGGTCGGCCTGCGAACGATCGCGCAGGTAATTGACCGGAATACCGCCGCCGAGGTTGATGTGTTCCAGCGTGTGGCCCGTCTCGCGATGAATTGCGACGAGGTGTTCCCACATGCTGCGAAAAGCTTCGGCGAAAGGTTCGACGTCAGGTGTCTGCGAGCCGACATGAATATGGATGCCGCAAACATGAATCAGATCCGGATTCTGCAAGCCGCGCCGAAAAGCCTGGAGGACCTCCGAAGAAGAGATGCCAAACTTCGAGGTGAGCAACGCAGTCTGCAAACCGAGATGCGAACGCGTGCCAATTTCAGGCACAAGACGCAGGGCGATCCGCGCCGGTTTCGGTGACTGGCCACTTGCCGCTGCCACTCGCTGAACTGCTTCTTCAACTAACCCGATTTCGTAAATTGAGTCGACATTAATGGCGTAGATGCCCGCCACGACGGCCTGATCCAGCTCGTCTGCGCTCTTACTGGTGCCATTAAATATAATTTGATCGGCGCGAAAGCCGGCACGCAGGGCCTTGAAGAGTTCACCGCCGCTGTTGACCTCGACATCAATGCCTGAATCCAGCACCGTCTTGAGCACTGCCATGTTGGAGTTTGCTTTCGACGCGTAGAAGAAGCGGATCGGATGCTCTACTGACTGGGCCGCATTCTTCAGTCGTTCGATGTTGGATCTGACACGCGGTCCTGAGAACACGAAAAGTGGCGAATCGTATTTGCGGATAAGTTCCAGAGCGTCGGCGCCGTTAATAGCAAGGTGGCCATCGCGCACTTCGAGAAAATTTGAAATCGTCCAGGCTGGAGCTGAAGATGTTACCGTCGTCGACATCGCTGAAGTTTTCTCCGTTGAAACATTACTAATTATGAATTCCAGCGAAGATAGACTGGGGACTGCAAAGCGTCAAGTTTGTTTCAGTTTGTTTCAGAAAACCTGGCCGCGGATTCACGCGGGTAAACGCGAATAGGATAGACAGACTGGAAAATCTGACCTACTCAATCCATGAGACCTATTTCATCTACTGGACTCAAGCACCGTAATCTCGTGGTTGGGAAGGGAGGCTTGCCCCCGCCCGTCTTGAGTGCCATTCATGCTGCGCGGGGGTAAACCCCCTTCCCAACCATGAGACACTTTACCTTGAGCCTTCTTTGTCCGCGTTTATCTGCGGCTAGTTCGTTTTGCTTGTACCGTTGACGAGCTTCCGCAGCACTTCACGAATCTGTTTGTAATGACGTTGTTCGTGATAGCCGACAAACAAAACTGTTGCTACCCCATCGATGTTGCCCAGGAATGGATGCTTGAAGACGAGTTGTCTCAAGCGCTCGTTGCCATGGGTGGCGCAGAATCTTTTCAAAGTAGCTCGGGTGCGATCAAGGTTTTCGATACCGGTATCCTTATCAGGGGCGTCAAGTGGCTTCACGGCCTTTGGGGCTTTCACCCGAATGAGCCGCGAGGAAACGATTGCAGTCGGTATCAACCGGCGAAAGAATCCGATCCGCTGCGGCGGACGCGCGATGGCCCCTTCCAGCTCTTTGATCACGCGCTCCTCAACCAGCGCGAGGTGATGCACTATTTCGGCCACACTCCACTCGCCCTGCGCGGGTCGCTGGGAATAGATACTCGCTTCAAGAGGTGAGACTATGCGAAGCAGTTTTTCGTGTGCTGAGTCCAGCCGCTGGAGAGCTCGTTTCATAGCAACAGAAGTTTAGAGTCCACCTTTAGGTCGCCCACAGCAAGCTAAAGCTTGTACTCGTAACCGCGCCAGTGGGACTTAACTCTGCGGGCGACCGAAGTTGTAAACGATCACGCCGGTCACTTTCACCGGTTCTCCCATAAGCAATGTCGGCGAGAACTTTGCCTGGAGCGCGGCGCTAATTGACACTTGTTGCAGCTGTGGTGGTCCGGAGACGGCGCGAGCCTCAGCTACATTCCCCTGCTCGTCGATGGTCACCTGAACAACTACCACGCCATCGACGCCGGCCGCTCTGGCATCGGCAGGATAGTCTGGTTTTGGCAAGCTGATAGCCTTACCATTTAACACCCCTCCCGAGATCGGACGTCGCTTCCCGGATCCAGCCGTGGCCTGGTTTGGATCTTCTGGTTTTGTGTCTGCGTTTTCGTTTTCACGGGGTTTTGCGGTCGGTGCTTCCTCCGGCGAGCTTGGGGGCTGAGTAACAGGCGGCGCTTCGGCGGTCTGCGATGTTGCTGAATTGTCTCCAAACTTTTCCGGCAGCACGAATGAACTCAAAAACTGCTCCTGAAGGGCATCATCCTTTTTCGTGTTTAGGTAGACGATTGAATAAAAACGCTTTCTGGTGGCAAAGGCCTGAGCTGTTCCGCTCAAATCGCCTATAGCCAGCCGATATTCGCGGCCAGGGTTTCCCTGTAGAGTTTTCTCGCCGACGAGAGTGAGTTTTGCAATTGCATCTTTGCGAACCTTTGGCGCAAAAAGATTTTTGAATGCGTCGACGTAAGAATTGATCCGCTGCATTTCCGTATACAACGCTGGATTTGATTTTATGCCGCTCAGCGAAACTACCGCGAAGACTGGACCGGTTGGGCGACTGAAGATGTACATCCGCGCATTCAATTCCATTTTGTGATAAGGCTCTTTGCTCGATTCAAAGGTTGAACCCTTCGGCATGAGCACAGAAAACGCCTCGCCTTCGGGCCGCAAAGTTTCCCAGTCTAAGGTGGTGGGGGATGCCGGCTTATTTGGTGGTGACTGCGCAAACCCCACAGAAAAGCAAAATATCATTACGAGGAAAGTGAAAAGTGGTCGTAAGTTGGAACAAGATGAGTGAATTGGGAAGCAAAATGAACGCATGGCTTACTCCTTAAAAGCAATTGAGCGATTGTCATGAGGTCATCGGGTCGACCAGGAGATTTTCACTATACACCTAACTAATTTCAAGTCTAAAGCTGCGCCACCATTTCCGCCGGATTCCAGTAAGAGCGTAAAGTCTGGATCTTTCCTGCTTCATTAACTTCAAAAACATCGATGCCTCCAAAGTGGGCGTTGCGCCCCTGCTTGCTCACACCTCGTCCTGTCCACCTTACGGCGGCGCCATTACCGGCGATGAAAACCTCATCCTCGGTTAAGCCAAACTCTTTGAAGGCAGCTGTAATTGTCTGAAAAAACTCACGCAGGCTTTGATGACCAATTATCGGTGGCGCGCCAACCGGATCGTAACTGATCGCGTCTTCGGCAAAGGTATTAACCCAGGCCTGCTCGTCCATCGCTCGTATGGCGGCAAAGTATGCCTTGACTGTTTTTGAAACAATCTCAGGAGACATCTAATCTTTCTTCCTTTCTCTTTCTCTCTGAACCAATAGCCGGCGCAATATTTTTCCCGATGGCGACTTGGGAATCTTATCGATGAATTCGAGCAGACGTATTTTCTTATGAGGGGCGACTCGCATGGCAACAAACTTCATCAGTTCTTCCGGGGTAACCTCTCCTTTTAATACCACGAAAGCTTTCGGCACTTCGCCCGCTTCATCGTCAGGATAGGGAATCACTGCAGCGTCTGCAACGCAGGGATGTATGAGCAACAGCGCTTCCAACTCTGCAGGCGGCACCTGGAAGCCTTTGTACTTGATTAACTCCTTTGCGCGATCGACGATGAAGAAATGGCCCTTATCATCCACGTAGCCGATGTCGCCGGTGTGCAGCCAGCCTTCTGCATCGATCGTTGCCGCCGTCGCTTCCGGACGATTCAAGTAGCCCTTCATTATCTGCGGACCACGAACGCAAACCTCGCCCTCCTTATTCGTGCCGAGCGCCTCTCCTGTTTCCAAACTTACGATTTTGCATTCGGTATTTGGCGCGGGGACTCCCACTGAACCAAACTTCACCAGAGCTGGATCAGCCGGCGAAGAATGCGTAACCGGACTGGTCTCCGTCATTCCGTACCCCTGACGAACATCACAACCGAGACGTTTCATGCAGGCGCGAGTCAGGTGTTCATCGAGAGGTGCGGCGCCGCTGAAGATAGTTTTCAGTTTCGACAGATCGTAGTTATCGACCACCGGATTCTTGCTGAGCGCAAGTACGATCGGCGGTACCAGATGCGTCAACGTCACACCATAATCCTGGATTGTTTGCAAAAACGACTCAAGCTCAAAACGAGGTAAGGTAACGATGGTGGCGCCCTGGTAAAGACCCATGTTCAAAACAACGACCAGTCCATAGATGTGGAAGAGCGGTAACACGCAAACAAGCGTGTCGTTCTCCGTGAAGTAATCCAGACCTTCCATCTGGCACATGTTGGCCACGAGGTTGTAGTGGGTCAGCATGACGCCCTTAGGAAGTCCGGTAGTGCCGCTGGAATAAGGAAGTGCCACTAGATCTTCACGCGGGTTAATCGGGACAGTGGGAAAGTCTCCGTCACTTTCGAGGAGTGAAGAGAAGGGCGTGACGCCGTCAACTTCTCCGGCCTCGGCGCCGGCTTTATCAAAAACAAATAGCTCCTCGATGTTAGCCTCGCGCCCAGCCGCTGCCGCTTTCTCAAAACATTGCGGAACCGTAACCAAAAAACGCGCTCCCGCATCTTTTAACTGGTGCGCGATTTCATGCTCGGTGTATAGCGGATTGACTGGTGAGTTGATACCTCCGAGACAGGCGACGGCATGAAACACAATGGCATACTCCGGAACGTTCGGACTCAGAATTCCAAAGACTTCGCCTTTCTTAAACCCGCGCCGGGAGAGACTGGCAGCAACCTGCCCAATGGATTGCTGTAATCCTGCGAAGGTGATGGTGCGTCCGGTTGGCCCATCGATCAGCGCCGCTTTATTGCCACGCTCTTTCGCATTTTGGAAAACGAAAGGTGTTACGGCAATTTCAGGAATGGCGACGTCGGAAAAAGGTCCGCGAAAGATCATGGTTGGTTGTAACGCAAACGGTTAGTTGCCGGACGACGTAGCGTTTTAATGTTTTCTCTGTGCAAGCTCTGTGTTCTCTGTTTCTCTGTGGTGAGCAATCGCAAACAAAGATTCACCACGGAGCAGACACAGAGAACACAGAGGAAGCACAGAGATCAGTCGAACCTGGGCGCTTACCTTATCAGGTGACCTCGCTTCCGGAAAAGGATTATATTAGGCCATCCCCTGGTACGCCTTCTGTCACGACAAAAGTACATGACCGAAATTGAGGCTCGCCCACTCAACATCGTTTGCCTCGCCACCTATTTCAAAGGCGGCGACTTTATTCGCGAATGCAAGC
>DASWDX010000058.1:0-8289 GCA_036395055.1 Pyrinomonadaceae bacterium
CCAAAACTGAAAACAGTCTTGTTGAGTACGTTATCAAACTCAACCACCGGGCGCAGTCGCATTCGTTCGCTGAAATGAAATTCGCGAGTGACATTTACATCGAGAAAGAGCTGGCCCGGACCCTGGCCCGCGTTGCGCGGCAGATTTCCTGTTTGGCCGATCGTTGGCAGCGCAAACAGATTAAGTATTGATGGGTCGATTGCGTCGCCGGGCTTGCGCCAATGAAGCAATTTGGTGTCGCCGGTAAAAATTGGACGATCGTTTCCGACGTCGTCAAGATTGCGATCAGCGCCGCCGATGGAAATGTTGAACGGCGCCCCCGATGTCAGGCGCAGGATTGGCGACAAGCGCACTTTGCCGAGATAGCTCGGCGTGTCAAAGCTTCCGGAAAAAACGAAGCGATGTCGGCGGTCCAGCAGGCTGCGCGCCCGTTCGCCGTAGAAGTCTCCGGCGACCAGGGCGTCGGAAGTATTCACAATGCCGTCGTCCGTCAGATGAGAAAATGTGTAAGCAGAACGGAAGGAGAAACTGAAGTTCTTTGTTTGTTTGAAGCGCTTGCGAAGTTCGAAGGTCAAGCCGTGATAGAAGCTATTGCCTGCGGAGATTAGCTGCTGGATGTTTGCGCGCGTCGGATCAGGTCGCAATTGGTTCAGCGCTGCCAACGCAACCTCAACCGACGTTGATGAGGTAAAGCTGTTGAGATTTAGCAACGAAATCGGCACGCCAAACTCCGTCAAGCACACAATCGCGTTGGGATTAGCCGGATCAGGCGGACGGAAAACGAATCTGATCAGATCGCCAGCACTCGAGACATCGTAGAGCGGCCGGATGCCGAAGGGGCTGTTGCGAAAGTTAACAAAGTCGCGCGAGCCCAGATATTCGGAAAAGTTTTTGAAACCTGCCGGAAGCCGCGGCGCGTTGGCGTTGAATTCCCGCCACAGGTGCAAGCCGCGATTGAACGTATAGTTTGTTTCGAACACGAGGCCATGACCGAAATCTCTTTCCGCCCCGATGTTGGCTTGATAACTCTCCGGAATGCGCAATGCGGGTTCGAGCCGGCGGGAAAACCCGGTGTTAAGTACGCCGAAGTTCCTTACGAGCAGGGAGTCTGCCGCCAGCGTGTTCGGAAACTGAAGGTTCGCGCCGATGAAGGCGCGGTGAAAATCGGCGCTACCCAGTTTACCGGTGGCCGGATCGATTAGATCGTTGGTATCAAAGAATCGCTGTTGCGCGCCCAGAGTGAAATCGTCGACGGTGCGAAGCAGGGCACGATTATAAAAAACGCCTGCGCCGAACCGGATTACCGTCCTGCCAGACTTGAATGGATCGTAGGCGACCGACAGGCGCGGTCCCCAATTGTTTCGATCCTTAAAGATGGTTTCGTTCTCGTAGCGCAGACCGTAACTCAAAACCAAATTGGAGCGCAGTCGCCATTCGTCCTGAATGAAGAAACCCATGTAAATATTTTTCTGCGTGGATTCTGCCTGAAAATTTTGCCGGAAGCGGTTCGGCGCATTGGCGATAAAATCAGCCGCGTTCTGGAAACTAAAAGTGCCCGAGATGTCCGAAAGGTCAATGAAGGTCGAGCGAATGTATTGCAGATCGCCGCCAAATTTTAGCGAGTGAGCGCCGCTGACCCCGGAAAGGATCTCCTGAGCCTGGGCGCGAGACTCGCGGCGATCGGTTGCTCCTGAAGTTGATGAACCGGCGACAAGCGTGCCGGAGCGTTGATCAGAATTGCTGGAGGGTAACGGGTCGTCAAGAGTAATCAGGACAACGGATTTTCGGCCGCCGCTTGCTTCTACCGCAGGGGTCAAACGGGAGAACTGGACGCGCATTTGATTGACGAGCGTCGCCGAGAACACATAGTTGTCGGTATAGGAAACGGCATCCGTGTTTCTCGTTTTGCCCAGCAATGCTTCTGCCAGACGATTGCCGCCGCCAAACTGTCGCAGATTGTTCTGTCGGCCCAATTGATAAAGCAGTGAACCGTTGTGCAGGTCGGAAAATCTATGATCGACGCGCGTTGTCAGGCTGTGATTCCTTACGGGCGTCGAGATGCTTGAAATAAAAGGTGCGATGCCGGAGTTGAAGCGTAATGTCCCGATCTGGGCAGGGTCGGTCACAGTCGGCGCGGGAAGCGGGAACAGCGGATTCTGCTTGATTGGCACCAGCGTGTCTATCGTCGCTGTGTCAAAGATCGTGTCGTATTCGTAGGCAGTAAAGAAATATGTTTTTCTGCGCCCGTCATAAAGCGGCAGCCTGATGGGGCCGCTAGATGTGAAGCCGGGATTGTGTTCCTCGAGCGGCAATCGCGGCAGACCCCTCGCCTTATTATTGGAAGTGTTCGCATTAAAGAAGTCGTTGCGAAAAAAGTAGAAGGCGCGGCCGTAATATTTATTTGAGCCGCCGCGCGTGCGAATGTTGATTCGCCCGCCGGAAGCGCGGCCATACTCGGCTGAAAACTGATTGGTGATAATTTGCACTTCCTCAACCGCTTCTATTGAAGGCTGGAAACGTTCACGAGCAGCGCGATCGTCGTTGTTGTCGAGGCCGTCAATAGTGATGTTGTTGGAATAGGCGGGGCCGCCTGAAAGTGAGAACGTTCCTGCTTCTTCAGGAGTGTTGGCAACTGACGTGTTGCGGTCCTCGGCAAGATCACGGGTGGAGAATGCTTCTTCCGATACGCCCGGCAAAGTGAAGATCAAATCCAGCGCCGATCGGGTGGCGACCGGAAGCGATTCCACCTCGTACGTCGTGACCGTGCCACCAACCACGGTGCGCGTGGTATCGATAGCAGGAGTGTCGGTGGCTGTGACTACGACCGGATCCGCGATTACCCCTTGAGGAAGGAGTGTGAAGTCGAATTGCACGTTTTTGCCGGCGATGAAGGTTAGTTCTGTTTTCTCCAGCGGGGCAAATCCCGTCGATGTAGCGCGCACAAAGTAGATGCCAGCCTCGAGCTGAATGATGCGGTAACGTCCTTCATTGTCAGTGATGGTGGTACGCGTTGCGCCCGTCTTCACGAGGACGGTCTCAATTGTGGCACCGGGTATGATGGCGCCATTCTGGTCCAGGACGCGGCCGCTGATTGTTACATTGTCCAGGTCCTGCGGGCAGGCTGTTGCCGGCAGCGCGAAGTTCAACGCCAGCAAAAGCAATCCCGGTTGGAGGGTCGAGATAACAGAATATGTTGAGGCAGTTCTCATTGGAAATCGGTGGATTCAAGATCGAAATGCGACAAATCGCGTACTCGCCTCTCATTCACACCTGGTTTCAGCCAGGTGTGAGGATGGGAAATGAATCGAAAACCGTTCAAACAGTTTGCGGACCGCATGGGGCTATAGACACCTGGCTAAAGGCCAGGTTTGAATGAGGTCAACTGATATTCTGCGAAAGGGTGATACCAAGCCTGGTAAAAGCGATGGGTGCGACGCGAAATCTACCACGCAGTAATTGCAAGTCGCCAGCGCTTCCTGTTCTCACTCTCAATTACTTTATGCAAGAGTCTTGGCTACCTGGTCGTCATCAGAGGCGGCAGGCCGCAGGGACGAGGTACGGTGGAGGCGATCAACACAGCTAACTAACACTCGGTCGCGACAGGTTCCGGTTCTGATTAGATTTTTAGCCGCGCGAAGCGCTGCGGCGGCGTAGTGCTGCTGCGCGCGTGACCGGGACGAGCGCGTCGGTAGTGCCTTCGGCAGGAGGTTCGACGAAGTTTGTTAACTCATCGGCATGTGACTGGAGGTAGCGGAAGAAGCGTTCAAACTCCTGCTGCATCGCGTCCATCTTCTCGCGCATGTTGAGAATGATCTCCACGCCCGCCAGATTCACACCAAGGTCACGCGTGAGGGAAAGAATTAATTCAAGCCGCGCGAGATCGGGATCGGTATAAAGTCGCGTGTTGCCCTCAGAGCGCGACGGCTTAAGCAATCCCTCACGTTCATAAAGACGCAGCGTCTGCGGATGGATGCCATACTGATCCGCGACGGCGCTGATTGTGTATGTCTTCGGTTTGCGTTTCATAAAACTAGTAAATCGTAAATCGTAAATAGTGAATAGTAAGAACCTGCGCAGCGATGAATCCGTACCCGTATGGCCTGTGGGACGAGCACGCTTTTTTTATTCACTATTTACGATTCACTATTTACTACTCCAGCCCCATCTCCACCCGCGGGTTCTCAGGATTCAACTTCGAATACTGCCGCAACAGTTCCTTCGTCTCTTCCGAGATCACTTTCGGCAGCGTCACTTGCACTTCCACAAACTGATCGCCGTGCGCGCCGGGCTTGCGCAAGGATGGTGCACCGCGCTGACGCAAGCGAAACTTCTGGCCCGACTGCGTCGCCGGCGGGATACGCAATTGCGCTTTGCCCTCGACGGTTGGCACCTCGATCTTGGCGCCGACCGCGGCTTCAGGCACCGTTATCGGAACGGTTACGTAAATGTTGTCGCCTTTGCGCGTAAAGTATTTATGACTGCCGACATTTGTGATGATGTGCAAATCCCCCGGTGGCGCGCCGAGTCGTCCGCCTTCACCTTTTCCCGGAATGCGTACGCGCGACCCTGTTTCCACTCCGGCGGGAATGCGCACTTTTACAGTCTCGGTTTTTGGAACAGTGCCCTTCCCCTTGCATAAAGAGCAGGGCGACCTTCGGCGGCCAGTGCCACCGCAGTCCTGGCATTCCTGAGCAAAACGCAAACGTCCACCGGCGCGTTGCACTTGTCCCGAGCCTTTGCAGGTGGCACAAACCATTACTGGCCCACCAATATCGCCGGCGCCATTGCAACGCGAACATTGTTCAGAACGATTGACCGTGAGGTTGGTAGTTAAACCCTTGATGGCTTCTTCAAAAGATAACGACAGCGGCATCTCAATGTCCGCGCCGCGCTTGGGCTGCGGCCGCGGCGGTTCCTGCGTCTTGGTCGAGCCGCCGCCAAAAAGATCCGCGAAGATATCGCGAAAACTGGATCCGGCCCCCCCACTGCCCGGAGCCGTAGTTGTGCTCCAGTCGAAGCCACTGAAATCAAAACCGGGTGACGTGCGGCCGGCGCCCGGTGCAGCGCCACGAGCGGCAGCATCAGCGAGGTTATCGGAATACTGACCAAACTGATCGTAGACTTTTCGTTTTTTCGGATCTGAAAGAACATCGTGCGCTTCAGTGGTTAGCTTGAAGCGCTCCTCGGAAGATTTATCTCCAGGATTAACGTCTGGGTGATACTTGCGCGCTAGCCGGCGATATGCCTTCTTGATCTCATCAGGCTTGGCGTCGCGCTTAACACCCAGTACTTCGTAATAATCTTGCTTGGCCATTTTGAGCAGTGAATAGTAAATAGTGACAAGTGACAAGTTCCCAAAAACTCAATCTTGTCACCTGTCACTCGTCACTTTCCACTGGTTTTACTTGTTTTCGTCTACGTCGACGTATTCAGCGTCGATGACATTATCTTCGCCCCCCGCAGTTGAAGCTCCTGCCGCTGACGCTTGATCTTCCGCAGGCGTTTCGGTACCCGTCGCTGCGGTTTGTTGATAAAGCGCTTCTGCCAACTTATGCGAAGCGGTTTGTAGCTGGTTGAAGGCTTCGTTCAATTTGTCCGCGCCACCTTCTGCCAACGCTTTTTTGGCATCAGCAATCGCCGTCTCAACCTCGCCTGCCACAGCGCCAACTTTCTCGCGATTATCGTTCAGCGTCTTCTCCATCTGGTAGACAAGACCATCCAAACGGTTGCGTGCTTCGATCTCTTCCTTCTTCTTGACGTCGTCCGCCGCGTGCGATTCAGCATCGCGCATCATCTTGTCGATCTCTTCTTTCGAGAGACCGGAAGATGCCGTGATTGTTATTTTCTGTTCGCGGCCGGTGCCCATGTCCTTGGCCGAAACGTTGACGATGCCGTTGGCGTCAATATCGAAGGCCACCTCAACTTGCGGCATACCGCGCGGCGCTGGAGGTATCCCGATGAGGTGAAACTTACCAAGCGTGCGATTGTCGCTGGCCATCGGACGTTCGCCCTGCAACACATGAACTTCCACAGACGTTTGATTGTCTGACGCCGTCGAAAATATCTCCGATTTGCGCGTCGGGATAGTTGTGTTGCGTTCGATTAGTTTAGTAAAGACGCCGCCAAGCGTTTCGATGCCCAGGCTTAGCGGTGTTACATCAAGCAACAGAATGTCGGTCTTTTCGCCTGACAACACACCTGCCTGCACCGCTGCGCCAATAGCTACGACTTCGTCAGGATTAACGCTCTTATTCGGCTCCTTGCCCGCAAACAAATCTTTCACAATCTGTTGAACCTTGGGAATGCGTGTCGAGCCCCCCACCAAAACAACTTCGTGAATCTTGGTGGGATCGAGCCCGGCATCCTTGATCGCTTGTGCCACTGGGGATTTCAAACGCCCAAGAATCGGCTCAACCAACTGCTCAAACTTTGCGCGCGTCAGCTTCATCGCGAGATGCTTCGGACCAGACTGATCGGCTGTCACGAAGGGAAGATTAATCTCAGTCTCCATCGTGCTGGACAGTTCAATCTTCGCCTTCTCTGAAGCTTCTTTCAGTCGCTGCAATGCCATCTTGTCGTTTGAAAGATCGATTCCCTGATCCCTTTTGAACTCTTCAATAATCCATTCGGTCAGACGCTCGTCAATGTCGTCTCCGCCAAGGTGCGTGTCACCGTTGGTCGACTTCACTTCCACAACGCCTTCGCCCACCTCGAGAATCGAGATATCAAACGTACCGCCGCCGAAGTCGAACACCGCGATCGTCTCATCCTTCTTTTTGTCGAGACCGTAAGCGAGTGCTGCGGCCGTTGGCTCATTTACAATGCGCATCACTTCCAGACCGGCGATCTTGCCGGCGTCTTTGGTGGCCTGGCGCTGAGCATCATTGAAGTAAGCCGGCACGGTAATCACGGCTTTTTCTACTTTTTGTCCCAGGTAGTCTTCGGCCGATTGCTTCATCTTCTGAAGTATGATTGCCGAAATCTCCGGTGGGCTCCATTCCTTGCCACCTGCTTCGATACGCACGTCGCCGGTACCCGCAGCCTTGACCTTATAGGGAACTTGCTTGATTTCTTCGGTCACCTCATCAAAGCGCCGTCCCATGAATCTCTTGATTGAATAGACCGTGTTCTCGGGATTGGTAACCGCCTGGCGCTTTGCCACCTGCCCTACCAACCGGCTGCCGTCTTTCGTAAACGCTACCACTGAGGGCGTGGTGCGCCCGCCTTCGGAATTGTTTATGACTGTGGGCTCGCCGCCTTCCATCACTGCCACCACGGAGTTGGTCGTTCCCAAGTCGATTCCTATAATCTTGCTCATCTCTTTTTGTTCTCCAAACGATATTTAGCCCGTTATTAACATTCCAACCAAGCTGGCTGGCTGGACGGGATCCGCCGCAATTGGCAACCAACAACTCTAGTTGAATGGGAAGATAATATAATATCTGAGCCTCTTGTTGTCAACTTTGATAACAGAGCTTTCGCAGATTGGGTAAGAACCTGGTTTTCAGGTGATAACGGAGCGCCCGGCCAGTTCTAGAGGCCTTGTTTACGGTCCTCATTCATAAGCTTCGAGGCAAAGAATATGTAGTGGAGCCCAGAGAGCACCGCCAGCGTAAAAACCGCCGCATAGACTGTGGGAAGGTAGTAACCAGTGTAATAGGGAACACTCGCCGCAAACATGATGGCCGCGATACCGGCAATCTGAACAATGGTGTTGAGCTTGCCCAACCAGGATGGGCGAAAGCCTCTGAAGCCCGTCATGATGTTGATGGCAGCGGCACCGACAATAATAAACACGTCGCGGCTGATTACCGCGACTGTTACCCAAAAAGGCACGGGTAAGTGACCCGGCAAAGGTTGAGGAAAAACACTCCGCATGGAAAGGACTATGAACGCTGTCACCAGCATGAGCTTGTCGGCAATAGGATCGAGGATTGTGCCGAGCTGAGACTGCTGGCTGAAACGGCGAGCCAAAAGGCCGTCGAGGCCGTCAGTAAGGCCGGCCAAAATAAAGACTGCCAGCGCCAGGCTAAATCGCCGATAGAAAAGCAGTGTTACAAAAACAGGGATGAGCACCATCCGAAAGACGGTGAGCAGGTTGGGGACGGTCAGAATCCGGGAGAACATGATCAGTAAATGGTGAATTGAAAATCGTGAATAGATGAACACGCGTTCGGAAGTCTATTCACGACTCCTGACTCACCATTCACTTCTTTCACGCAGTACGTAGCTCAAGTAACGAAACCTCGGGCGGGCAGCCAAAACGAACTGGCAAAACTACGGTTCCGA
>DASWDX010000059.1:0-16293 GCA_036395055.1 Pyrinomonadaceae bacterium
GTAACAATCAACTGCCCACGTTGCAGAAACGTGTTGGCAATACGCACCGCCTGAATCAAGAGACCACCGCGATTACCGCGCAGATCCAGCACCAGCATGTTCATACCCCTGGAATGAAGGTCCTGGAGGGCAGCCTGAAACTCGTCAGCCGTGGTAGTGTTGAAGCCGCCAGTCATCGCCACATAACCGACTCCGGGCCTGACCATGTAGGCCTGCGGAATCGAGGGTAACGAAACAGCATCGCGAGTGATAGTGACAGTCTCACTTTGTCCCGTCGCCGCGTGCTCCACGGTGACTTTAACTACCGTGCCAAGCGGGCCCAGCAAAAACTTACGCACTTCGGAAAAGTTCTTACCTTTCATTGATTGGCCATCAACCGCCACGATCCTGTCGCCAAATCGCAGGCCCGCGCGTGCGGCCGGCGCATCTTGAAACGTGGCTCGAATATAAGTGTTTAGCTCATCGCCCTGATGCAGATCGCCAATGGTCGCGCCAATACCGAAATATTCCGATCGCTGTTCAGTCTTAAATGCAGCGAAGTCAGTCGCGTCGAGATAAGTTGAATGGGGATCGAGCACGTTGAGCATGCCGCTGATCGATGATTTGAAGATCGAGTTGTAGTCCAGCTTTTTGCCGTCGATGTAATTGTCCTGGATCACCGACAGTGCTTCAGCGACATCACTCTTCAGGACTGCGCCGCTCACGCGCGCCCCGGAACTCGTTTTATTCGCTGCCGTAGAAGCTTCAGGTGGATTACCGGGTTGTCGGCGCGCGGAACCACTTTGTTGAGCATAAATGTTTGCGGAGATAGAAAGCGCCAAAAGAAATGAGATGGCAACGGAATAAAATCTTGTTCTCACGAAAAAGCCTCCTAAAGTCCTGGGTCCCGACCAATAATCTTTACGTCCGCATTAGCCACCTGAGCCAAAGCGATTTGCCAGAATAACATGAAGACCCTAACCAGCTGAACGTGACGGCGAGCTTAGATACGAAAACAAGCTCTTCGCAGTTTCTTCTGCGAATTCCGAAAATCGTCCTAAAAGCCTGACGCAAGCGGCAGGGTACCCATGCCCAAGGTCAGGCTTCGCTTGAGTTTATTTCAGTAAATCGCGTCAAATTCCCGCGAAAAAACTGGCGCTCGGTCTTCGGAGTTAGTGAGTTGAGGATTAGAAAACGTTGCCCTGCTGGGTGTTTCAAACGGCCACAATTTCTCCAGATTACTCTTTTCTATGGCTTCGGTCGGCTCTAAAGCGCGTGTTACACTTTTCCCACAATAGCCTTCTTTTAATTAGTCAGAGCTGGTTTGTACTGCTGCTTGCTAGGGAACTACTAACCACAATCACGAACCGTAAACGATGGAAGGATCTCCTGAATGGCGAACCCACTTGACCGAAACCAACTTTTCTCCTTTGCCAAAGATCACCGCGACGAATACGAAGCGCTGCTCAAGCGTTTCGTGGAGACACCGACTGTTTCCTGTGATCCCGCATATGCTGAAGACATTCGCGCCGGTCTGGACCTGACCGTCGACTCGCTACGCAGGTTTGGCGGCAAGGTAGACGTCTACAAAGCGAGCAAAGGCAATCCGCTTGTTCATGGGGTTTTCGGTTCAAGCAAGAAAGTGCCGACAGTGACGGTATATAACCACATCGATGTGCAACCCGCATCCAAAGAGACCGAGCCCTGGGATACTGAGCCTTTCGTGATGACGAGAAAAGGCGAAAGCTATTTTGGCCGAGGCACCACGGACGACAAAGGACCGGCGCTGGCCGCGCTCTTCGGCGCGCGCGCGGCGATGGAAGCGGAAGTCCCCGTCAACATTCGTTTCCTCTGGGAGTTTGAAGAAGAGATCGGCTCGCCCAATTTCGAAACTATTATTTCCAAAGCATCATCAAATCTGCGGACTGATTCGGTTGTTGTTTCCGATACGGTTTGGGTTTCGAGAAACAGGCCCGCAAGCTCTGCCGGTTTACGAGGTCTACTGGGGTTTCTGCTGAGCCTGGAAACCGGCGAGGTCGACACACATTCAGGCGAAACAGGTGGCGCATCGCGAAATCCAATTTCCGAGCTGATGCGACTCGTTTGCGATCTCTACGACCCCCGGACTGGAAGAATCAAGATCAAGGGCTTCTACGATGACGTCATTCCGCCTTCCAGGCAGGAGCTGAACGACTGGGCCAACTGCGGCTTTAATGTTCGCGCCTTTAAGAAGGCCCATCATCTGAAACTAATGCGCACGGAAGATCCGCTCGAGGTGATGAAACGAATCTGGGGCATGCCGAGCTTCGAAGTTCATGGCGTAATCGGTGGCTATCAGGGTCCAGGCGTAAAGTCGATCGTCCCACCCCGTGCGGAGGTTAAAGCGTCGTTTCGGCTGGTGCCGGTTCAGGATCCGGAGAAGATCAAAAAGCAGTTGAAGGCGGCAATAAAAGAACTAAACCCCGACGTCCAGCTGCAATTTGAATCGGCCGCGCCGGCGTTTCGTACCGTGCTGGATGGCCCATTGCCGGAAGCTTTGAAGCGTGCCGTTAAATTTGCATTTAAACGTGAAGCCGTATTTGTACGCGACGGTGGAACGATTGGCGCTATGACGAGTATCGAGAAAGTACTTAAGTGTCCGGTGCTGTTCCTGGGCCTGTCGCTTCCGGAGCATGGATATCATGCGCCGAATGAAAACTTCGACTGGCAACAGGCATCAGGTGGGATGGTGGCGTTCGCCAAATACTTCGAAGAGATCGCCAGGCTGCCTCGGTAAAATCCGTCAAGCTTCAGTTTGTCGTTTGCCTGTAGGAGGGGTTTAAATCTTTGGAGATGCTCACTTGCCTTCAAAATTTGAATGGCTTCTTTAATATTCGGCCAGTTTTCTTCAAGAACGAGCTCACTCTGGATTCCTTGTTCGGGCTAGCGGCTTCAGTCTCCGCGCGCGGCTGCTTCTGGGCCACGGTCGTTTCATGGCTCCGCGTTGGTTGCTGACTTTTTCTGGAAGGCTCGAGTCGTTGAATTGCCCTTACCTCACTGCGCTTGAGAAGTGTCACTACCCCGGCTTGTCGATACCAAATTCCTTCTTTATTTTCCCAGGCTTCGTCAGCCTTGATGATCGCGCCATTCGTGAGCTGGATGATGACAGGAGCACGACTCGTTCCAGATGAAGTTCTGGCGGAAGCGAGACTTGTCGCCTGGCGGCCCTGGGCGGCGGGAGCTGATTCCACGACCGAATCTGGCGCAGCTGGCGGTGTGCTAATCGCGTCACGCACGGACGGGCCAAAGGATTGATTATGGCTCTGACTGGCCTTGACTGATCGCAACCGGTGTACCCGGACGTAGTAAGCCACTAAGAGAAGTACGGCTATAACAACGCCAGCTAGAGCCGCGACTATCAGGCTTCTCGATTCTGATCTGGGGGGGAGGCTTGGTGGTAGTGCAGACGCCAAACTTAGCGCAGCACTTGCTGCCAGAGGAGCGGGGGTCGCGACGAACGCCTCAAGTTGCATAGAGGTGGAAAGACCGTTTTCCTTGAGGGAGAGCGGCTTTGGATCAAAGACGAGTTCCTTTCCGTCCATGTCGCAAGAGCTCTGGTCGTCCTCATAAATAAACTCACAATCTGGACACAGCTTCATGGCGTTCTCCTGGAAAGCTTGTTGTTTGGTTGGGGCTACGGAGGGGAAGCGAAGGTCGTTCCGAGCGGCCTCGGTGAGAATCCGCGCCTATTAGAATTACACAGATCACACTGAACAGACAATCTCTTTTGAGTAGCGCAAATTTAGTGGGGTCTGACCAAGCGTGCTGCCTGCGTAGCGAAACCGGTCGCTATCGCTCCCGTTTTGGTACTCGTCGACTACCAATGCCAGACTCCTTGCTTACGCCGTTAGCTTGTGCCACTCATGTTTTGATCAGAACTTTCAGCAAAAGCGAGAGCGCGGAAACGCTCAGGTCCTCATGAAATCAGGCGCTCTGTTTCTGTGTGACCGATTGGTTAAGATCTCGGAAGCTCGCTGACTAGCAGTCACGCACCTGCAAGCCTCAAACGAAACCGGCAGATAGATTCGGGCTATTCTGACGGCGAGCTTTCTGAATCTGCGGGCTCGAGAGGAGGTTGTTCGTCGGCGACCCAGGAGACGAAGAGGCGTAACCAGTTTTCTGCAGATTCCGCAATCTGGACCCCCACTCGGGCAGTTCCATAAATTGCCGGTGCAATACGAATAACTACCGCAGTCACCTCAATGGGCGCGCCATCCGGACGATGCGCGCGCAAATACAAGCGCTCGCCGCGACTGACTTTTTGATTCAGATGAAAAAGAGCGCCGGAAGTTGAGATATCGTCGGTCTCGGTAGGTTCGCTCCAGGCTGAGCCGTCTTCCGCGCGGCCGGAAATGACAATGGGTAGGCGCAGGGCCATTCGCAAGGCGAAGCGTCGTTCTTCATTGTTGTAGGGCGGATTCATCAAATCAGTATGCAGTAAGTAATGAGCAGGTGAGCAAGCAAAAATTAAAAAACTACAACCTACTGCTCGCCAGACTCTGTTTCTCGTTGTTCCAGTTGTAAAAACCTTCGCCAGTTTTCTTGCCAAGCTTTCCTTCGTTGACCAGCCGCCGCAGAACTTCCGGCGGGCGAAACGTTTCCGAACCAAGTTCCCGGTAGAGATATTCGGCGATGTTAAGCCGGATATCCAAACCGACATGATCGGTGAGCTTCAAAGGACCCATTGGATGGTTGTATCCAAGTTCCATCGCAGTATCGATGTCTTTGGCGCTGGCCACACCCTGCTCGAGCATGCGCATGGCTTCGAGCCCGAGTGCAACGCCAAGACGGCTGGAAGCAAAGCCAGGTACATCTCGAACCACGATTGGTTCCTTCCGCAGCCGACGACTAATTTCGCGAACAGTCTCCACTGTATCATCGCTGGTAGCTTTGCCGACCACAATCTCAACGAGGCGCATGATGTGAACCGGATT
Source organism: Pyrinomonadaceae bacterium (assembly GCA_036395055.1). GTDB lineage: Bacteria > Acidobacteriota > Blastocatellia > Pyrinomonadales > Pyrinomonadaceae > PSRF01. Next base: position 4,953 of record DASWDX010000059.1, read on the forward strand.
GAAGAAGTGCATGCCGACAATATTCCGAGGACGAGCGGAAGCTTTAGCGATCTCGGTTATGGAAAGCGATGACGTGTTGCTGGCAAAAATAAAAGCCTTGTTGGAATGCGATTCCAGTTGCCGAAGTATTTCTCGTTTCAGTTCCAGTTGTTCAGGCGCGGCTTCAATTATCAGGTCAGCATTCGCTATCTCCGATAATTGCGTCGTTCCCCGAATGTGTTGCAGGGTCGAATCCCGATCGTCTTCGGTAAGTTTCCCGAGTTGTATCCCTTTGCCAAGATTCCGCTCAATTGCTTGTATGCCACGAGCAAGAGAACCTCGATCGACATCGCAGAGGAGAACCTTGTAGGTCGCTGCCGCGGCCACCTGGGCAATGCCGTGACCCATGGTGCCTGCGCCTATGACGCCGATCGTTTCGATGGTTTGCCGGGCAGTGCCTGCGTTCAATCGTTTGCCTTAGTTCTCTGAAAGCTGGGATTCTTTGTCAGCAAGGCCGCTAGCTCTCGGATTCGACTACGCTAGTATGGCTAGTTATACTATACGCTTAACCGAAAAGGCTATACTTTCGGGCATTTAGTCATACTTTTTCAACTTCGCAAAGGGAACGGACGACACCCAATGGCCATCCAAACACTCGACAGAGAGGTTGTAATTATTGGTTCCGGACCTGCTGGACTGACGGCCGCAATTTATTCAGCCCGCGCCAATTTGAGGCCGCTTTTGATTGATGCGCCCGCGGATGCGGGAAGACAGACTACGCCTGGCGGACAATTAATGATCACTACCGACGTAGAAAACTATCCTGGCTTTTCCGAAGGCATTCAGGGCCCGGAGTTAATGGCTGCATTTCGAAAGCAAGCGGCGCGTTTCGGTTCCGAATTCCTCGAAGAGTGGATCACCGAAGTTGATTTGAGCGAGCGGCCTTTCACACTACAAATGTCCAATTACGTCGTCAACGCCCAGACACTGATCATCGCCACCGGCGCCTCAGCCAAGTGGCTGGGAATTCCAGGCGAGGCTAAAGTACCATACGGTTTTGGCGGCAACGGCGTATCGGCTTGTGCGACCTGTGATGGTCCGTTACCGGGGTTTCGCAACAAGAATCTGGTTGTAGTTGGCGGCGGTGACACGGCCATGGAAGAAGCGACTTTTCTGACTCGATACGCTTCTAAAGTTAATCTGGTTCATCGGCGCGACAAACTGCGTGCGTCCAAGATCATGCAGGACAAAGCTTTTCAAAACCCGAAAATCGAGTTCATCTGGAATACAGGAGTCGAGGAGATTCTTGGAGAATCGGAGGCGGGCGTCACCGGGGTACGCTTGCGCGATTTGAAAACCAGCGAGCAACGAATTGTGCCGACTGCCGGCGTCTTCATTGCAATCGGACATAAACCCAACACGGAACTCTTCAGGGGCCAGTTGGAGATGGATGAGGTTGGCTACATCATAACGTCGCACCGCTCAACCGCAACGAATGTGCCCGGCGTTTTTGCATGCGGTGACGTGCAGGACGCCACCTACCGCCAGGCAGTAACAGCGGCGGGTACGGGCTGTATGGCCGCGCTTGACGCCGAAAGGTTCCTGGACCATCTGCCAGTCGCCATGCCCAGCGGCGATGAAGTTACTATAGAAGGGGAACACATCACTCCAGATCATCAAGCCATCATTGAGCCTGATGGCAGCATGATCTCGAATCATCCGGTAACGTTGGCAGCTCAGGAAGAGTGAAAGGCAGAAGGGCCGATCGCGATGCGGCTAGGCATCCTTGCGAAAAATACCAATCCTTGCCGCTTCCACGCGCTAACGGGGTCTCCTTCACGGGCTTCTGCCCGTGACAAACCCGGCTATAACAAAACAATTGAATCGTCTCGTCGGCGGCGCGCTGAGGGAAGCGGGACTTCTCGCGACATCGGCTCTTCTTGAGCAGGTGGAATATGTTCCGGGCAGGCTTCGCAGTAAAACCCAAGATGCCTCTTTCGATCCTCGCATTGATTGCAGTGCAGCGTTTGGCCTACCACGCGTAAAGCGTCAACCAGCGGCAATAGCACGCGTCCGCGTTCAGTGAGCGCATACTCGATGTGTGGAGGATTGCCGCCGAAGTCAGTGCGCTCGATCAAGTTGTCCTTTACCATGTCCCGTAAGCGCGCTACCAGGGTGCGGCTGCTGATGGGGAAGAGTCCGGTATGTAACTCCATTGTGCGTCTTGGGCCGGCGGCGAGATCGCGCGCGATCAGCAAGGTCCACTTGTCGCCAATCATCTGCAGCGCTCCGGCAACGGGACAGCCATCAATTTCTCGTCGTCGCACTAATTAGCTCCGGGAGGTGTAACGTAAACTGTTAGTTTGCGAATGGGGTCGACAAGCTCAAGCTACAACGCAAACTAATAGTTTGCGTTACAAAGAAAAGCCACGCGTTATTTTACGACGGTGATTTCTCGACTGGTAGTATTGTAACCACCGTTCTCGACCGGCTTGCCGTCCTTGTCCAACAACTCGAGACGGACTGTATGTTTGCCACTTATCCAACCGGACAACCAGATGGGTTCCCACTTGTCGATAGACCTTGCGTCGTCGTCGTCAATGATATATCTCACACTATATTCGCCGCCGTCCCCTTTTAGCTTCGCATTAGAGAGCCAGAAGTCGATCATGATTGGATCAGCGTCCTCACCTTTATACTCACCTTTCGGACGGCTATAGATTAACAGAGGCTTTGCCGCATCGACCTCGCCGGCTGTACTTGATAACACGTCCTTACCCTCGCGCGGTGCTGCGGGATTGGCGCTGGAGTTGTTGTTCGCCACCGTTTGGCCGCTATTGGTGGTTGTTGGCTTGGATGCGTCCCCACCCCCCTTCACGGTGAACGCTACGATTTGAAAGGCGCCTTCGTTTTTGTAGCTTTCGTGCCAGGGACGCGAGGGAAATACTCGCAGTGTGTGTTTGCCCGCTACCACATTGCGTAACTCAAACGGCTGGTCCAACTCGTAGTAAGCTTCGTAGGGTTGGTTGTCCAAAATGACGTGAATGTGATTACCCTTGCCCGTCGCCTGATCCTTGTGTGGCATGTAGCCTTTAAGATCGCCGCTGAGCTTGAGTTTGACTGCAACGGTCGAACCGTTGATGACCGCGTCTTTTCCGGGCGAGACGACCTTCAAAATCGGTTTAGCCTCATCCTGCTCGCCACGCGCCTTCATCAGGTCGATGATCTTTTGCGGCCGCGGCACAACCGTCAACATTTGTGTTGCCGGCGGTGTCACCGTGCTCGTTGCCGTCGTGCTGGCATTCTCGGGATTCTCAGTGGAACAGGAAACAAATAAAAGCGCAAATACTCCCAGCGCCAGTGAGAATGGAAGAAGCTTTCTATAGCGGTCCACGGTGTTCCTCCAGGCTAATAATTACGAGATAAAAACAAAATTATTTTTGGCAAGTGTAACCCGAGAGGTGTGGTAAGCCAATGACGATCTCAGCAAACGCAACAGGAGCAATTCGGCAGCAGGCACACCCGTTCGTATGCTTGCTGCCCTTTTGCATCCTGCTGCTGCCTCCGATCTTGCTATGCGCGGGCGCTGCGTACGCCAATATTTTTCTGCAAGCGTTTCTCAACAACTGTCCAGTCGATGTTGGAAAAGAAGGCCTCGATATATTTCGGGCGCTCCGCTGGTTTGTAGTCGAGAAGATATGCATGCTCCCAAACATCCATCACCAGGACTGGATCGAAGCCCGCAACATTTCCTGTCTCATGTAGTGTGATCCAGTGGTTTGATAACCTGCCGTTCGAAGGGTTCTGGTAACAGATGGCCCAGCCTACACCGCGCATTTTGCCGATGCCGACAAAATCCGCCTTCCAAATTTCGTAGCTGCCAAAAGTTGACTCAGCCGCCTTGGCAAACGCCGCCGTTCGATCGGGATCGCCGCTGCCGCCTCCGCTGCGCAGATTGTCAAAGTAAAATTCGTGCAACACCATGCCGTTGTACTCGAAACCAAGCCGGCGAGTCAGTTCAGAGTAGGCCGGCATTTCCTCCTGGTCCACGTTACCGTCCTGGATGAATTTCGTAATCGCTTCCGTCAACTTGTTTGTCTCGTTCACATAGCCTTCGTAGAGTTTAAAGTGTACCTCCAGCGTTTCATCCGAAATACCGTTGAGGCCGCTCAAGTTGAACTCTCTCGCCTTGTAAGAACCCATTGAACTCATGCTTCACCTCCATTTTATTAGAGCCTCCGGGAACCGGTGGGCAGCACGTCTCGCTTAGTTGTTCCCGGGAAATGCATACACTATTGCGCGCGAGTATGGCGAATGAGTGGAGAGGCTAAGAAATTAGTGTGACGGAAAATAGCAGGAGGCAGGCGCAGTCGACAGGAGCAGCCGAAAACAAAGACAAGAGACAGAAGCGGAATCGTTTTCCTGCCTCCTGCCTCCTGCCTCCTGCCGCTACTGGCGTTGCTATTTGCCGCCGAAAGCCACCCAGTCATGTTCGGAGGTCGCCATGAAAAGCACCATCGGTAGCGACAGCCAGGCATTAGTGCGAGAAGCAATAAAGGCCTGACGCGCGAGTTCCGGTGGCGCCGCTGGGCCCGTTCCGGCCGTAGCAGCGATAATTCGTTTGTTATTTGGCCAGATAATACCCCAAACGTTCAACAGCATGACCACACCGTAAGCGCCGCCCAAGCCGATGGAGTAGACATTGTTAGGTGTTACGTAGCCGCCCACGCTTAACTTCGCAGTGAAAAAGCGAATAAGTCCGTACGAGACAAAGGCAACCAGGATTATCATCACGACAGCAAAAACTCGTCCATCCTTCGTAAGCGCCGGGACCTTCTTGATAATCAGGTATTCGACAATGAACAAAACTATTGGGTAGGTTAGCCAGAACAAGAGCACTAACCAAACATTCAGATCGGCGCCGCCAAGTGTATTCGCATTCCTTACCGCAGGCCCGAGAATGTACATCGCGAAATACGTGAGTCCGGCTAGCACCGTCAGGACAGCACCCCAGCGGAAATACCAGAGGGCGCGTGACAAAAGGTCCGGATTGACCTTCTTCTTAGTCTCCGCATCGAGCCCTTTTTGAAATGGAACGTTTACGAGATTGAAGAAATAGAGCAAACCAATCCACGTAATGCCAGCCACCAGATGGAGGACGCGCAACGATGTTCTCAAAATCTCGACTGAGTTGGGTGGATGAAAAACATCCTGAAACATAGCCAGACTGACGGGGAGATTAACAGTTGACTCAATTAACATTCGAAACCTCCGGTAGTTGGACAGGCATTTCTACCTGTCGGTTTTGGCCGATCAAGTTTAGGGACAGGCGGTCTGTCCTGCGTCTTTGTGGAATTACTCGCGAAGATTACACCTTGAGGCACGAGATACGCAATAAGACTTACAAGAGATTGTCGCGTCGCGTTCTGTAAGGACTAAAGATAGTTTAGGTGTTTCTCGGTGAGACAACTGTTGCGAACCTTGCAAGCCGAAGCTTGTTGCGCTTATTCGTCAAACGGGCGCGGCCCTGCGTCCATTCCCCTTACACTTACTTGATTGATTACCCTTACGCTTAAATCTCCGCTAACGCGGATTTGGCAGGAGAGTCTGACGTTGTCCGCAAGCTCCGCCTCCATGGCCAGGCGGTTGCGCTCGAGCTCGCGCATTTCGCCAGGGTCGCCTTCGAGAATCTCAACGCGGCAAGTCGTGCAGCGAGCGTTGCCGCCACAGCGATGAAGAATGTCGATGCCGGCATCCTCGAGGACAAGGACTAGCTTCTTTCCCTGAGGCGCATCAATTGTCTGCGTGCCGCTCGCGGTAGTCGCTTCAATGTTAGGCATTAGTTATGACCCGAAAATTTAAGTTTTGATTGCTCTGTGAATTTGGCACAACTGAGTGACTTGAGCAAGTGGCTCATGAAGAGCAGGGGTAAACCCGCCTTCCTGACCCGGAGACTACCAAGTTTGCAAATGGCTTTTTGCGTTGAAAGCCGTTCAAGCTCGCTGTGGGAAATCGAGATAGATCAGCGCCGGGTCGGAAAGGCGGGTTTATCCCCGCTCTTAATCCAGGAGCAATTCCATGAAGGCAGCATCGGGCACTGGGTTTTTGTAATACGGTTCGATATTCTTGAAGCCCAGGGAATGGTACATGGCAATCGCTTGATCCATCTTGCCGGGTAAAGTATCGAGCCGAATGCGGCGGTAGCCGATCCCGCGCGCGGCTTCGATGACTGCCTCCGTCAACCTGCGTCCGACCCCTTTCCCGCGAAACTGGGGACGAACATACAACCGCTTCATCTCAGCAATGCCGTCGCCAGTTTTTCCCGCATCAATCTTTCTTAGTGCAACGCAACCTGCGATCTGATTGTTTTGGGTTGCGAGAAACAAACGCCCATCAGGTGGTACGTAGTCTCCAGGAAGTTCTGCCAGCTCTTTGTCGAAATTTTGAAAGCACAGATTGATTCCCAGCCACGCCGCGTATTCTTCAAATAAACCGCGGGCCATCAGAACTTCCTCGTCTGACTTCACTTGTATAAGCTTCATGACCCAGAATGGCCCTCAATAAACAATAACGCGGTATGCGAAAGTGGCCCGATGATCTTGTGTGAAAACCACCGAGCCGGAATCGCGCACCGCGCTTTGCATTTTGTGGGACAGACTTTCAAGTCTGTCGATGTATTGGGACAGGCAAGAATGCCATCCAATCATTTACGCCGTAAACGAAGTGCCGCAACCGCAGCTTCCGGTCGCATTTGGATTCGTAAACGTGAAACCTGATCCCATCACGCCAGTGACGTAATCAATCTTAACGCCGTTGAGATATTGCGCGCTGAACATATCAACGAAAAGCTTCACTCCGCTTTGATCTAGAATGAAATCTCCCTGACGCGAATCCTCTTCAATGTTCAGACTGTATTGAAAACCCGAACAGCCGCCCGGGACAACCCGGACTCGCAGTCCGGCAGTTTCCGGAAGTCCTTCTTCGCCTGCCATAAATTTCTTGATTTCGGTGACAGCGCTTTCAGTGACCTCGAGGGTCATCGTGGGCGCAGCGGTTGTGACCGAAGGTGTTCCGGTAGAGGCGGTTTGTGTAGACATGTCCTAATCAACTCCTTCTTAATTCTTGCGTTAAAAAACTGCTTTTCGGCCCTTTTCTCTGGGCCGTGAAAAAATCATACCAAGATGAAAGTCCCAAGTCCAAAGGCCATCTTATTGACCTTTGCCCAAAACGACAAGTTCAGGCTTCATGGCCTCGATTGAGACCTGCCGCGCCACCTCCTCAGCCACACGCCTAAACGCCAGAGCCTGTGGAGAATCCGGATGGCTAACAACTACCGGCACACCCTTATCCCCGCCTTCACGAACCTCAAGCCCCAATGGAATGGTGCCGAGCAGGGGCACGTGATACATGTCAGCGAGCTTTGCACCGCCACCTTCGCCGAAGATGTTGTAGCGGGTTCCGGTGTCGGGCGCGATGAAATAGCTCATGTTCTCGATAATTCCGAGAATTGGTATCGCGACGGTCTCAAACATGCGCAACGCCCGGCGCACGTCTGCTACCGCAACATCCTGAGGCGTGGTTACCAGCACCGCACCCTGAACCGGAACCAGCTGCGCCAGTGACAACTGAACGTCACCGGTACCCGGAGGCATATCCACAATCAAGTAGTCCAACTCGCCCCACTTAACGTCCGTCAAAAACTGCTTCACCAGCCCGTGCAGGATTGGCCCACGCACGATCATCGGCTTGTCGCCCGGTTGCAGCAGCCCCATCGAGATCAGTTTGACGCCGTACGCTTCAATTGGAAGCAACTTATCAACCTCTACTTCGGGACGCGCTGCGCTCGCGCCGAGCATAATGGGTACGTTAGGACCGTAGACGTCCATGTCCATAACTCCCACTCTCGCGCCATCAAGGGCTAGCGACACGGCGAGATTAACAGCTACCGTCGACTTACCCACACCGCCCTTGCCGGAAGAAACGGCGATGATGTTTCGCACCCCCTCCACGGCGATCTTGTCTCCTATGCCTCTGCCTTTCGGAACTTCCGCGTCCATCGTAACCGCGACGTCAGTAACGCCAGGCAAAGCTCCAACCAAATCGCGTGCTGCACTTTCCATCTCCGCTTTTACCGGGCACGCAGGTGTGGTCAATACAATGCGGAAAGAAACGACTCCGCCGTCGATTTTGAGATCCCTAATAAAGCCGAGCGTTACGATGTCTTTGTGAAGATCGGGATCTTTGATTTGACGCAGTGCGTCCATTACCAATTGTTCTGTTATTTGTGACATGAGCTTTGATTAAGTTTCTGAAAAGTCTTAATTAAGCGTAGCGGATCGCCAGTTCTTTGACAAACGAGGGTGCCGTATTTCACCTCGTTGCCGAATGCTGTATCCCAAATGTCCGCCATTGGCGTTGCCTGGGGATTTATTCTTTACTCTTCAAGACGTATGGATTAAGGAAGTAACCGCAAAAGAATTCGCAAAGGTACGCAAAGAATTACACACTGCAGGAACCTATCTGGTGAAGTTTCCTAAATCCTCTCAACAACCAATGCGCTATTTTTGGAGCCGAAGCCTATGCAGTTGCAAAGCGCGATACGGACCTCGGCTTCACGCCCGTTGTTGGCGACGTAATCGAGATCACACTGTGGATCGGGTTCGTCGAGGTTGATCGTGGGAGGAATTATTCCGGTGTGCATAGCGCATAAGGCGGCTGCGAGGCCTGCCGCGCCACTTGCGCCCTGCGGGTGTCCAATTTGCGATTTCGTCGCCGACATCGGTGTCTTTATTGCTCGCCCGTCTAAAGCAAGCTTGACTGCGCAGGTCTCGATGCGATCGTTAAGTACAGTCGATGTCCCATGCAGGTTTACATAATCAACTTCCTCGGCTTTGCGATCCGCGTCCTCGAGCGCAAGTCTCATCGCCCGAGCAGGTTCGTCCCCTGACTGCGCCAGGCGCACGCGATGATAAGCATCACAGGTTGCTCCATACCCAGCGATCTCGGCATAGATTTTGGCGCCCCGCTCCTTTGCGTGTTCCAATTCTTCAAGCACATAAATCCAGGCGCCTTCGCCTAACACGATCCCGGAACGGTCCAGCGAAAACGGACGCGACGCTCGTCGTGGTTCATCATTCCAATCGTTGGTTAACACAGTCATCAGATTGAAACCTGCGAGGATGCCGGGCGCAATGGGTGCGTCTACGCCTCCACTCAACATCATATCCTGCCTGCCCAACGCAATATGCTCGGCTGCGTAGGCGATAGCGTCTGTCGAACTGGTACAACCCGTAGAGACAATATGAGAAAGACCGCGAAGTCCAAAAGCCATGGACAACTCGCTGGACAGACCTCCATGTGTTGACGCGGGAATCGTATAAACGCTCGCTTTTGTCGCGGGGCCATTGAACCAATAGGAATACTGCTGTTCTGTAAAGGCAAGACCGCCGCCACCGGTTCCCAATACCACCCCAACTGCGCGCCGCTGCTCTAAAGAAAAGTTGTCTGGGTGAAGTTTCGCGTCGTCAAGGGCTTCCCTGGCGGCAGCTAAAGCGAGCGGCACCGTTCTCGGAACATGTTTTCGATCTTTGGGATTGAGTTGCGCTTTCCAGTCGAAGTCGCGAACTTGGGCAGCGATCTTGACGGGCGAATCGGAGACGTCGAAAGATTCGATTCTCCGTACTCCACTTGCGCCTTGAATCAACGCGTTCCAGAACGCCTCGCGTCCAACGCCAATCGGGGTGACACAGCCCAAGCCTGTGATCATCACACGCCGCGGTCGCTTGAACTTGCTAAACATACGAATTGATCCTACTCATCCGGGTAACACGTTGGGATGCGCCGATCAGAATAACACCGCGTTTGAGGAATTCGCCAAGCCGCCGAAAGCCTCTGGACAGAAAAAGACCCGGCGTCACCTCAACGCCGGGTCGGAAAGATCGTGGTTTAAGTTCTCTGCCCGATTAACTGCCAGGCTCGACTTTAGTTCCACACTCATTACAAAACCTGGAGCCAGCTGGCACTTGCGCACCACACTTTGCGCAGGGAACGGCCTGTCCCGCAACTTCCATTTTGGCGCCACATTCATTACAGAATTTTGCGTTAGCGAGATTTGTCGCACTGCACTTCGGGCAGGCGATTTTCGCTGCTGCGGTTTCATCTCGCGTTCCACTTTGTGACTGATTCATCGCGTTTGATATCGCGCCGGCCATGGCGTTGCCAATCGCGAAGCCGGCTCCCAACCCGGCGCCGGTAGCGGCACCACCGCCGCCAGTGTTTTGCGCTGCGTCCCGCATCGCGTCGGCGGCTTGGAATTGTGCATAGCGTCCGACATCACCAATAACGCCCATCGACGTGCGCTTATCCATCGCAGCCTCAACCTCCGCCGGCAGCGAAATGTTTTCAATCACAAACTTCGTCAAATCCAGACCGAATACCTTAAAATCATCGGCAAGTTTGCCCCGGGTGAATTTGCTAAGTTCATCATAGTTTGAGGCGAGGTCAAGCGCGGCAATCTTAGACTCAGCCAATGCATCACTAAAACCGCTGACCAATGTTCGTTTGAGCTGGCCTTCAATGTCTTCGGTTATGAAGTGTGCATTGGTGCCGGCAATCTCTTTGATGAAGGCTCGTGGATCGTTAATGCGAATTGAGTAGATGCCAAAAGCGCGCAGCCGCACCATACCGAAATCCGTGTCACGCATCATGACAGGGTTAGATGTGCCCCACTTTAGATCTGTGAACTGTTTGGTGTTAACAAAATAAACTTCTGCTTTGAATGGCGAATTGAAACCGTGCATCCACGCGCCGAGCTTAGTTAGGATCGGCGTGTTGCCGCCATCGATCGTATATAACCCTGGAGCAAACACATCCGCAATTTGTCCCTGGTAGACAAAAACAGCCGCCTGGGATTCGCGCACCGTCAGTCGTGCTCCGTTCTTGATCTCCTGACCCTGAATGGGAAAACGATAGAGTAAAGTGTTGCCCGAATCATCGAGCCACTCAATGACTTCAATAAACTGAGAGCGAATGGCGTCAAATATTCCCATGTTTTTCTCCTTAGTGGGGCCAAGTGGCCGCCAATTGATTAATACGGTGCGTGTGTCGAGTAGGTTCACCTAACGACGTACTTCGGAACCTAAACAGAAAGAAATGATTGCACAAAGAGGCATTCGGGGAAAGCGGATTTCAGGATATCAGACTAGTTAGTTGCCGGTAGCCAGCGTTTCTTGTCGTACGATGAAGCTTGAAGATAAGCAAGACGGTCAATCCTCCGACAATGTCAATGGCGCTGTCGTAAACAGAAGGAGTGCGAGATGGAACGAAACTCTGATGGAATTCGTCCAGCAATGCATAAATCACA
>DASWDX010000060.1:0-7184 GCA_036395055.1 Pyrinomonadaceae bacterium
GTTACTTTGTCCAACGTCACAGGCACTGGTGTTTCACTAGGCAGCAACTCGAGTGCGACCGTGACAATCATGGATGATGATCTCTCGGCTCCTGCCTCGAATCCAATAGATGGCACGGAGTTCTTTGTCCGCCAACACTACCTCGACTTCCTGAACCGGGTGCCCGACAACGACGGGTTGAATTTCTGGGTTGACTCGATCAATTCGTGCGGCACTGACTCGACCTGTACTGCAACAAAACGAGTGATAACGTCGGGAGCCTTCTTCCTGTCCATCGAATTTCAGGACACGGGCGGCTTCTTCATTCGCACTCAACGAGCCGCCTTTGGCAGGAAGTCTGACACTCCCGGTACTCGCGTTACCTACCTGGAGCTGGTCCGCGCGCAGTCGCAGATCGGTGACGGCGTGGTTATTGGGCAACCGGGCGCTGCCGCAAGACTGGAGGCGAACAAGCAGGCTTACATCCTGCAGGTCGTCAATAGTTCTGCGTTCCTGACCCTGTACGGATCGTTAGCGGCTAGTCAGTACGTGGACGCCCTCTACGCATCAGCTGGAGTAACGCCGACGCCGACCGAGCGTTCAGCTGCGATAACTGCCTTCGGCGGAGGCGGGCCCTCCGGCCGCGCCGCCGCGCTTCGTTTGATCGTCGATTCGAACTCGGTGGGGGCCGCGGAATTCAACGCCTCGTTCGTGCTCATGCAATACTTCGGTTATCTCAGGCGGAACCCGACAGACCCCCCTGACAATAACGACGTCGGCTACCAGTTCTGGCTGGCGAAGCTAAACGCATTCAACGGCGATTTTCTGTCCGCGGAGATGGTGAAGGCGTTCATTCTTTCCGCTGAATACCGTCAACGATTCGGACCGTGATAACATCCTCAGTCCGCTGTAGCAGCAAGGCCCACGCGATAAGTCGTGGGCCTTGCTATATTCGGGTCGTCAACCTTTTAATTCTCATTCGTGGTGGCCTTCGGAGGTGTTGACACACGAGGTCGCGACGGTTCAGCCAGCTTGCATTCCTCATGGCCATGCGATCGCGCTCGCGTTTCCGCGAAGGCTAACGCCAGACGAGTCCTTTGCGAACCAGTGCTGCATACCGAAAATTAAATGCTTGAATCTCTCTCGACCTCCCGTGTACTCTGTCAGCCAAGGTCAAACTTGTCCAATTTCAGCTTGCTCATTCTCTCCAACAACAAACCAAAGGGCTTATCCTTGTCTCGGCAGGTCTAACCGACGATGGGAATCCAGGGCAATCTTTCCACAATGAATGTCGCCGATCTGCTGCAGTTTCTGGCGGCGGGAAGGAAGACTGGAATGCTGAAATTCGATCGCGCCCCGATCGTCAAACAGATCTACTTTGAGAATGGAATCATCATCGGCTCGAATTCCAACGACCCGAAGGAATACCTGGGCCAGCTCCTCATTCATTACGGCAAGCTTGACGAATCCCAACTTAGAGCGGCGCTGCAAACCCAACGGCAATCCGGCGGCAGATTAGGTGAAATCCTGGTTTCTACGGGCGTCCTTCCTGAAGCCGACGTCCTCGAGATTCTGCGCATTCGCACTTTGGACGTGATTTACGATCTGTTTCTCTGGAAGGAAGCGCACTTTGAACTCTACGATGAGCCGCCACCCGACTATTTCATCCGCATAGAGGTTCAGCCCACCAAAGTCATCATGGATGGCGCGTACCGGATCGATGAGTGGAAACGCTATCGTTCCCAGATTCCTTCCGACCGCGCGGTGCTGGAATTAAGCGCCGGTTGGACATCATCATCATTGAACCTCAGCAACGAGCTGCGGCAAATACTCTACTTCGTCGGCAAGCATATGTCCGTCGCTGAGATTTGCTACAACATGCATGCTTCTCCCTTCCACATTTATGGAGAACTATATGACCTGGTGTGTAAAGGAATCGCACGCGTCGCTGGTGAAGTCCCCGAAGGCTTTAATGCCACGCACGATTTAGTGGATTTCCCGGAAACCGTCCCTGAACTACTGGCAGCGGCTCGTGGACAGCTTGGCCAGAACGAAACCGAGTCGGCCCTGGCGACAATTCAAAATATTTTGCAGAAGGAGCCAAAGAACTCCGAGGCTCGGACGTTGTTGTCGATGGCGGAGGATAAGCTGATCAGACAAATGTATGCTCCGCCGCTGTTGCCCAATGCCGTGCCTAAACTTCTTATTTCTGAAGCTGGTCTAACCGAGCATCAACTGGCCCCGCAAGAAGCATTTCTGCTTTCACGGATTAATGGCGAATGGGATGTCAAGTCGATCCTGTCTATCTGCCCTTTTCGCGAAGTTGATAGCCTGCGGATGATAAAGAGCTTGCTGGACAGAGGCATTATCAGTTTTTGAGAGGACCCTTTTTGAGAACGGGCAAAGGGTAACGGGAAAAGGGGAGCATACGAATCCGCTTATTCCCCTTGACCCTTTCCCCCCTTTAACCTTTTCCCTTTTTTCGGATGTTTGTTGATTCGCACGCTCACATAGACGGACCGGAGTTTGACAGAGACCGCGATGAAGTTATTCAACGTGCGCGCGACGCAGGGGTTTCCGCGATTCTGAATATCGGCACCGGCGATCCACACAGCGGGGCTTTGGAACGAGCGGTCGAATTAGCCGAGAAACACGAAGATATCTATGCCTCGGTTGGCACCCATCCGCATGATGCCCGTCTGTTTGACGATAAAGCCGAACAGCGGATCGCGAGTCTTATCAAACAAAGCGCGCGCGTCATAGCATGGGGAGAAATCGGCCTGGATTTTCACTACGACAATTCCCCACGCGACGTGCAGAAGAGTGTGTTTCGCCGCCAACTCGATTTAGCCAGAGACGCGCGTTTGCCAGTGATTATCCATACTCGTGAGGCGGAAGACGAAACAATCGAAATTCTCAAATCGCATCCGCCTGGAATTAACGCTCCGGGAGTTATGCACTGCTTCAGCGGCAGTCTCAGGCTAGCGCAGGAAGCGCTTGAGTTGGGATTCGTGATTTCATTTTCCGGGATTGTTACTTTCAATAAGGCGGAAGGCTTGCGCGCAATTGTACTGCAGGTTCCCCTGGATAGACTGCTGATTGAAACTGACTGCCCCTTTTTAGCACCGGTCCCGTTTCGCGGAAAACGAAATGAGCCTGCCTATGTTGTCGAGGTGGCGCGCTGTTTAGCAGATCTTCGTGGATTGAGCCTGGAAGAGGTGGCCAGAATGACGTCGACAAACTTTGCCCGCCTCTTCAGACTGCAACTTGATTGAGAGTCGTTTGGTGAGCGGGCAAGTCTCGGGATTTATTGGAAAACAAAGTGAGCCACCTTGGTTTCGAGATCCCAGTAGATTATCGCGAGTGCGGTTAAGTCGAAGGCGGCGTGCGCGACCATCACGGTAAAGATACGTCCCGTGACGGCGAAGATGGTTCCGAATACCAACCCAGTGATCGTCGCCTGTTCAACGCCGGACAGCCCCTGGATAGCATAGTGCGCCAGTCCAAATAATACGGAAGTCAGTAGTACGATGAGTGTCTTTGCCGCCACGCCGGATCCGAAAAGCTTGCCGAAGCGTTCAAACATGTAGCCGCGGAAAACAGTCTCTTCTCCGAAGCCCGCGACTACAATCATCGCGTAGATGGCTCCCGGGAGTGCGGCTCGGTTTCCAGCCAGATAATGGAACGCTTGATTGATCGCCGGAGCCCCAAGGAACGGCATTACAATCGACTTCATCAGCAATTTGAACGCAACGCCAAAAACAACGGCGGCGGCAGCAACCTGTATCCAGCTTCTGGGCCGAACGTAACCGATCTCGCGCCATGGCGTATGCGATCGCCACACCCAGATTAATACCAGCACGGCACTCAGGGGCGCGAAGAGAAGATTGCCGGCCAGGATAATCAGGAAGGCAAGGATTCCGAGCGCCCCGAATCCGCGCAGCTTCGTGGCGATGGGATCATCTAATGGCGCTTCGGCTCGCGCTTGCACCCCTATTAGGGGAGCTTGCTCCGGCAATTTCGATGGGTCGCTTTGCATGCTCATATTCCAACAGCCGGTCGTTGCCGACAGGAAGTCGGTATTCTTCGCCTAACTTCCAATTATGCGAATCATATAGGTGACTTACGTAACCGCGGACCGTTAGGTTTAAAGGGAAAGGCAGGCCAGCTAGCGCCAACTTTCACGAGCGGACAATTTGATGTTATTCTCAGCCTGATTAGGAAACATAAAAAGGGTCACCAAACCTTAGACCGCCATGGCTCAGCAGAACTCTTTTGACATCGTATCTGAAGTTAATCGCGCGGAAGTTACTAACGCGATCAATCAAACGATCAAGGAAGTGCGCCAGAGGTTTGATTTCAAAGGCAGCTCGGCCACTGTAGTGCTGGAAGCGAACGAGTTGATCTTGACCGCGGAAGACGAGACTAAGTTGCGAAACATGAATGACATTTTTCAGCAGAAATTGGTACGACGCGGCGTACCGCTTAAGGCACTCAGTTATGGCAACGTTGATCCTGCGGCGGGAGGTACGGTCAGGCAGAAGGTGCAAATTCAGCAGGGCATTCCCCAGGAGAAGGCCAAGGAGGTTGTTAGATTCATCAAAGATTCAAAAGCAAAAGTCCAGGCTTCCATACAGGGTGATATTGTGCGGGTTTCAGGCAAGGACCGCGATACTCTTCAGGCGGTTATTGCCAGTCTCAAGGGCAAGGATTTTGGGATTGATATGCAGTTTTCGAATTACCGAACGAATTGAGCGCGTAACGCAAACTGTTAGTTTGCGTTGATTGTCTATTCGCAACGGACACGAGTCACCAAAGAGACTTCGCAAACTAACAGTTCGCGTCACAGTGATAAGTAAATGCAAACAGTAGAACAGAGTGCGTTACTCGAAGACGTGAAGCTGACCGCGAAGCGCATCTTCAATCTGATTGCTTCGGAACTCGGGCAGGTTGAGTCTGAGTTTGAGCGGCAGGCGAGTTCCAACGTTCAGGTGATCGCTTATCTTGCAGATTACCTGCGCGCCTCCGGCGGCAAACGCGTGCGGCCGGCTTTAACCATTCTTTCAAACTATGCAGTGGGTGGCGATGGTTCGCGTTACAACTCGATTCGGATGGCAACTGTGATGGAGTTTCTCCACACTGCCACTTTGGTCCACGACGACATCATCGATAGGGCCGATACGCGCAGAAATCGTCCTACAGTCAATGCTCTCTATGGAAATGAAACAGCCGTTTTGATGGGTGACTGGCTTTACATGTCAGCATTCGAAACCAGTCTTGCTGAACGATCATTGCCGATTCTCGACATCCTGACGCGCGTCACACGAAAGATGACCGAGGGCGAATTGCTACAATTGACGACGCTGGGAAGAAGCGATATTTCCGAACAGCAGTACCTCGACATCATTCAGCGAAAGACTGCTTTCCTTTTCAGTGCCTGCTGTGAAGTTGGGGGCTTACTTGGAGACGCGAGCGAGTCAGAACAGAAAGCCCTAAGCGACTACGGCATGAACCTGGGAATGGCATTCCAACTAACCGACGATCTGCTCGATTTCACTTCCACGGACGATGCTTTGGGCAAGAGCGCAGGCGTCGATCTACTGGGTGGTAAGGTAACCCTACCTCTGATTTATTTAATTGCGAGCGAAGCTTCCGCTTATGAGATGGTTCAGACGGTGATGGCTGAGGCGAGCTATGACAGCATTCCGAGACAGAAACTGCTGGACGCCGTTGAAGGCGTTGGCGCGATTGCATGGGCCCGGGCGCGCGGTGACGAGTATGCGGCGGCTGCACGCACAGCCCTGGACGAACTGCCGGATTCTGAGTTTTGCGAATCGCTAAAGGCAATACCTACTTATGTGCTTGAGCGCGACCGGTAAGCCAGTTTGGCCGCGCGTAACGCAAACTGTTGGTTTGAGCGGTGAGCCTTGTTGAGAGACTCCGGTTACGTTTCGGATAGCGATTTCCAACCCCACGCACCCGCACGCAAACCAACAGTTTGCGTTACATTAGCCAAAAGTATTGTGAAAAACCGCAAACCCCATTAAGATTTGCCCGATGACAGACCGCCCGAGCGAAAACCTTCTTTCCCGTCTGGAGCAGAGCCTGCGCCAGTCGCGCGCGGGGCGTATGCATCTGGCTGCACGGCTCAGAGAACTCGAGGTCGAAGCGGATGCGGTGCGTGCCGAGCTCGCCGAGATGGATACGCTGGCCAGCCAGACGGAAGCGGCCATCTATCGGCTGTTGACTTCGGTATTAGCCTCGAGCAATCTTTCCGTTAGCAACCTTTCAGGTGGCTTCCCCTCTGATGCAGAACTTGAAGCGGCGATGCGTCCTTCGTCTCCACAAGATCGCCGGCCATTTTCGTTGGAAGTGAGGCGCCAGGAAATTCCCACGCTTCGACCAAACACCGAAGTCCTCAGCGATCGCTTCATGGATCGAACTATTCCCCAAGCCGTTACGCTGTTGTTGCGCGAAGAAGGCGGCGCGCTCCACGTCAATGAGATCTACAATCGCCTGCTTGAAGGTGGCTTCAAGTTTACCGGCCAGAATCCAACGATAAGTATTGCCGTTTCCCTCAATCGTAATTCACGCTTCCGCAAGACCGCGCCAGGAACTTTCGATCTCATGATGCGCGACGCTTCGAAAGCCTCCTAGCCAAGCGACTAATCTCCGGGAGTTCCGGTACATACCCGCCAAGAGCTGGAAGATTTTCCATTCATCATTTTTCATTTTTCATATGCCAATGTCATTAAGACCGCGCGGTAGGAGTAGATGGCAAATGAAAAATGAGAAATGACATATGGAAAATCCGGCTTTGCCCTCTTGTTTCTGGCAATCCTGACCAGTGTGGCGTCTTGGCGCTTGATCAACCGCGCGAATAGAATGCTTTCATGCGCGCAATAATTCTTTCCGCTGGCTACGGCACGCGCTTGTGGCCGCTAACAGAAGACCGAACCAAGCCCGCCATTCCAATTCTGGGGAAGCCGCTGGTCGGCTATGTTGCCGAGTATCTCGCTCGTTACGGATGCGATGAAATAGTTGTCAACCTGCATCACCGGCCAGAATCTGTTCGCCGCGCGCTCGGCGATGGCAGCCGGTTCGGCGTCAAGCTCCACTATGTTGAGGAGCCGGAAATCCTGGGGACGAGCGGAGCAATCGACAACGCTCGCGCCCTCCTCTATGGCAACACTTTCGTTGTTATC
>DASWDX010000061.1:0-17934 GCA_036395055.1 Pyrinomonadaceae bacterium
CCCTACGTGCATGAAGCGCTGAGTTGGTTAAGAATTTCAAGACAGCAAGTTCAATCCTCTTGATGGGCTGGAAATTCTAGACTGGCTTGCAGTCTCTTGGTGGTAGATGGGGTTTATGAGCCGAGCAGGACTCGAACCTGCAACCCACTGGTTAAAAGGGCCATCCAGCCGATTACAACCAGTCATGGCTCTTTAGGTCTATTAACATTTTTCACAGGTTGCAGCCGCCGCCGGAGTACATCTGGTGCTAGCCTTTCACGCGTGTTTGCCGATATTTCCGCCTCAATTTGCCACAATAATTCCGGACGGTAGCACATCACTAATTTGACTCTAACAGCAAGCTTAGCGGTTAACGAGCAGGCTGCTTTCACCTATACAGGCGTGAAACGTCGAGCGCTTGACAGTTTCCCTTTTGCGGGAATAGAGTGTGCGCACTCATTGATCGCCAGTGCGCATCCATCGGCTGGGCACGAATCTATTCTTGCCCGCCAAGCCTAGAGGGTGGCATGCCCGTGCGGGCACTCCGATCCGGAGAGCTTAATAGTTTGCAGTTTAGCCCAAGACGCCTTCCGCCATACACGGCAGATTTGGCTCTCCATTGCAAATCTTGCCGGAATCTGACTCAAGACGCCTCCTAATCAGTCGTGCGTTCAACCATGAGTGCTGCAAGATTGAAAACCCAACGATCCAATCAGTGAAAGGAGAAAGAGTTATGAGAATCAAGAGACTATGGTTTCTGGCAATGGCCGTTGCGCTGTTGCTTCTGTTAGTCGGCGGTGCTCTTCCGAACACAAACGGAAGCAGTGAAATCAGGTGGGACATTATTAGTCTCCAGCCGCCCAACATTTTTCCTAACGGCGTGGCGTCGGCACGGGCAGAAGATTGCTCGAAGATCACGCTAACCGGTTCCGGAACGTTTGTTGCACCCACTGGCGGCGGCGGGACTTCCAGTGCCGTCACAGGCGGGGGAACGTGGGAGACATTCAGCGCTTCGTCTCCGTGCACTTGTGCTACCACGGCGACTGGCACCTCCACTGGCAGCGGAACGTACGAAGTGACCGGCCTCGTGAGATGGGAAGATGCACCCGGGTCGCTTCCCGCCGCAATAATAGACAACATCGGCGTCAAGGCAGACTCAACATCGGGTTTGGCTGTTCTAAGGATTGCATACTCCGATGGAGAACTAGGTGTCCTCGTTGTCAGTTGCCACAATCCGGTAGGATCGCCGAACACACTCTTCGAAGGAATCACTGCAACGAAGGGCTTTGTCGACTACTGGAACCACGGAGTGGCTGTGGGCGGGGTTGATGAGAACCGCACGCAGTTCCATGTACTTAGAGGTCCCAACAACTAGGCGGAAGGAGAACCACCATGAAGCGAAATATCTTCTTGCTAGCCGCTGAAGCTGAGGTGCGAATCGGCTAAAACGGTGGTCTTTGTACTTTACGCAGCGGACGACCGGCCAAACGCTCTTCATAAAAGGTGTAGGCCAAAGGATGTGAACATTCTTGGTCGAATGCTGAAAATAAAGGAGTATGACTATGAACCAAGTCAAATGCTGTCTTCTTCTCGGGGTGTGCTTGGGCCTCGGTTTGTTCTTTCCGGCCCAGGCCGCAAGTAGCCAAGCTAGTGGAGGCGGTACCTACTTCGTTAAGCCGGGCATCCTCTCGGAATTTCAGCTCAGTGAGAGCCACGTGCAATGCAAGATCGGCTACGGCGTCCTGGACGACGGAACAGTCCTTCAGATGTGGATGTTCAGCACCAATATCGATTCAGTGTCGGTTAATAGCGCGGCCCAGACTGTTGATATAACGGGCACGATGATTTCCATAGTGACCCTACACTTCACCGACGGCACGTCGGCCCATCTGCGTGAAACGGTGCCGTTCCTGGCGCATGCGGAGGACAACGGCAGGCCGGGCGCAGGCGCGGACTTCTTCTCGCTGACAGTGGATTACACCGACACGCCCGAGTTAGACCAGTTCGATCTTTTTGGTAGCCCAGCCACGTTTTCGGGCATCCTGGAGACGGGTAATGTGACGGTGAGGTAGCTCGTGCTGAGAGATGGCGAAAAGGACTAAATTCAGTCTTATTAATCATGAGACCGGCTGGTTATGGGCAGACTCGGGGTGAAACTTCGTCAACGCCGGGTCCCGCGCACCAGCCTGCCAATTTTCCATCAACGACGATCGCCGGCTCGCTGCGCGCGCCATACTGCTTTGCCTTTGCAGTCGCGGCGTCTTTGTGCATAACGATCTCGCATGACCGATAGCTGATACTGTTCACCAGCTTGATTGCGGCCTCGCAAGCCGGACAGCCTGCCCTAAGAA
The DNA here is from genome assembly GCA_036395055.1 of Pyrinomonadaceae bacterium. GTDB lineage: Bacteria > Acidobacteriota > Blastocatellia > Pyrinomonadales > Pyrinomonadaceae > PSRF01. Next base: position 2,331 of record DASWDX010000061.1, read on the forward strand.
TTTCAATTCTGAGTCCGTTAGTTATCTTAATGCTTCTTAGCGCTTCCTTTCCTCTGAATCAACATTATGTCTTCTGCCGTCTTTTGATCTCTGCTAACGCCTGCTCGATTGTTCCGCGAGACTTATCTTTCAGTTCTGGATAACGAACCAGCCATTGATTCAGTGCTTCTTCAGACCTGAAGAAGTTAATGACCCCTCAACCAGCGCCTAAAAAGAAAACGGTGGAAGCCGGCTCTTGGGACATAAGTTTGCCTTTATCAAAAACTAGATGTATACGTGCTGTGCCTTCCGGTGAAGAGTCATCAACGGTGACCTTTTCATTTGATAGTTTGCCGCTGACCAGCAGCATCGCATCGAGCGCTCAATTCACGCTGAATTGTCGCCCACTATCCAGACTCACGTTATGAAACACGAAGTCCAGACGCGGCTCCCATTTTATATAGCGTGGCATCACGGTAAATACCATCCCGCCGGCCTTACTGTCTTTCTTCAATATTTCGTACCGCTCAAGCATTGCCAACCCATGCTTGACGTCAGGTTCTTTAATGCCCACCGCCTTCGCTAATTCAGATACCGATGGCACCGGCTTACTATCGCGTTCGGCATTGATGAGCGCGCGTGCTATTAATTTCTCATCGGGCGTAAGCACCAGAGTTACCCAACCCCAGCGCCGAATCACTTCATGCAACTCCGGATGGGATTTGATGTAATTGCCGATGCGGAACCGCGTTTCGTCTGACGGCGCGACTTTGAGTGCGTTTATCGCGAAATCAACAGTGGTGACGCTGTAGTCTTCGCCCCAATCCTTCACCAAGTAATCGATAACTTTTTGGTCCTGAGCAGTGAGCTGTGCTTGATCATTTGCAGCGCTCGCGCCGTTCACGAACAGCAGCAGAGCAATCACGGTCAGTAGCAACCAGGGTTTAGTCTTCATTGGTGATCTTCGCTCCTTTTAGTTCCGTGCTTCGCCTTCAACAACGTTTCAATGTCTCGCCGAATGCCTGCCGCTTTCGTCTCCGACACGCCGGAGTATTTCTTGTAAAGTTTCCAACCGGGACCAATCACGTAGGTATTGGGAAAGCTGATCACGTCAAAATCAGAAACCGTATCGTCATTTCCGACCAGAACTGTGTAACGCATATTATATTGCTTGGCAAATTTCTGAATGTCGCTCGCCCATCCTGACTGTACAGCCAAACCGATGACTTTAACGCCGCGCGACGAATATTCCTTTTCCAGTTTGTTGAATTCAGGAATCTCACTCACGCAGTTCTCACACCACGTGGCCCAGAAATCGAGCACGACGATCTTGTCCTTAAGTTCATCTGAACGCAGTATCCGACCGTCGAGCTGCGGTAGTAAAAACTGCGGGATCGAATCCGGCTGCTGAGCCACTGCGGTCACAAACAATGTACAGATTAAGATTAATACCCTCATAGTAACTTCACACTATCTCCAAAAGTCTGCCGAAAGAACTTAAACTATGTAACTTACGTCCGAAGCGCTCGTTGGGTAGGCATAGATCATCGTTTTAAGATCCTGCGCCTTCAAACCGTACCTGATAGCAAGCGAGAAAATGTTAATGACCTCTTCTGCGTGTTCACCCAACAGATGCGCTCCCAAAATTCGATCACTATCTTCTTCTACGAGTACCTTGTAACCTGAGTGTTTTAAGTTCACGCGTTGAGAAGAATACCAACCCGAAGTATCCTCATGCTTTACCTTGAACTTCAAGCCCTGTTGTCTCGCCACGTCTTCGCGCAATCCCGCTGAAGCAAGTGGCGGCACGGTAAAGACGACCGTCGGAACTCCTGAATAATTCGGCTTGCGTTGATTGCCCTTCAGCATGTTGCTTGCGACTACGTGCCCTTCCGCGCTGGCCACTGGCGTCAATGGCAACGCACTGCTGGCCGCTGCATCACCGGCAGCATAGACCGCCGGGTTCGACACGCTTTGAAGAAACTCGTTAACAGACACGCCCTTCTTTTCGCGCACGACGCCCGCTTTGTCCAGATCGAGATCGTCGATCTCCGGAACGCGTCCTGCGCCGTGAACCACTAGATCCGTTTCAAATTTCTGCTCACTCTCCTTTGCAGACGCTTTGACTATAAACTGATCACCATCCCTCTCAACGGCCTCCGCAGCAGTATCGAGGAGAACCTCTACGCCCAGCTCACGCGTAGAATCCACGAGTTTGTTAACCAAGTCAGCATCGAAGCCTTCTAGCGGGCGAGTACCACGATGAAGAATTCGGACTTGCGCGCCGGCGCGCGCGGTGACATGTGCGAATTCGAAAGAGATATAGCCACCACCGACGAAGATGATTCGTCGCGGCAGTTGCTCCAACTCTAAAAACTGATCACTCCTGGTTAGATACGCTTCCCCAGGGATGCCCAGTGTAGCCGGCCCAGCTCCTGCTGCGATGAGCACAAAGCGCCCGGTCAACCTATCATCACCCACTTCGACAGTCGTTCGATCAAGGAAGCGCGTGCGACCATGATAAGGAGCGATGCCAGCCTTCGCGTATCCTTTCTCCATATTTTGGGGAACAGGTTCAGTGAAAGTCTTCTTGAACTGCATGAGCGACGGCCAGTCTATCTGACCGCCTTTTGCGGAAACGCCTTTTCCGTCCATGCGTCTAATCAAGTCGATCAGTTCCGCCGCGCCTACAAGCACTTTTTTTGGATCGCAACCACGCAGAGCGCAAGTACCACCGAACGGCCTCGAATCAATGATCGCGACGTTCCAACCCGCCTTGCGACACTTGTAAGCCGCCGCAGAACCGGCCGCGCCCGTTCCGATCACGATTAGGTCGAATTTCCTCTCCATTCCTATGCTCCTATTATCTGGACAGGCCACTTGTGCTATAACATACTCCTGCTGGATTCCGCACTTCGCACGCGCACATACCGGCCTTGATCAATCCGCTAACCGTCGCGGGAATCGTGCTTTGCCCGGTGCGCTCAATCTCTTTGCGGGCATCGCCTTCGCTAAATCCGAAGCAGTAACAGATCGGTCGCTTGTCGCCCTGCGTTTTTGTAGTGACAAGTTCGTGAGAGCGCGAAGGCGAGCACGGCAATGGATACAATCCAGAGTCCGACTCGGCTTGCCTTGTTAACGGGCTTGGTGGCGCATGCCTCACCGGAAGCAGACGCCTCTGCGGGTCGGAAGTACGCCCCGGTAAAATCCGAAGGCCAGGAGTAATACCGCTAGACCGAGAAGATAGGGACGCGCCGTTTCGAATGTAGCAGCCGCTCCGAACGCGCCCAGACCAAGGACCACGAACAACAATGGTCCGATACAACATAAACTCGCCACGAAGGCTGTAATGATTGCGCCGCCAACGGCCAGTCTTTCTTCTCTCATTTCTTCTTCCCTTTTTCTCATCCATTTGGGTGCGCTATCTCGATCACCACGGGGCATCGAACTGCTTCACCGTGCCTTTTCAATTCGCTTTCGCATTCGGCTAGATGATTAGCAAGAGTGCCGCGAAAGGCGCGCATGGTTCTCATGCGTCTGTCTAGTTCTGCCAGCTTCGCTTTTAGCAGGTCGCGCACGCTGCGGCACTCATTTGCGCCCCACCTTTCCTGAGCAGGGCGCTGATTTCATCGAGAGAAAACCCCAACTCCTGGGCTTGCTTGATGAAGAGCACGCGCTCCACCGCATCTCGCGTAAACACACGAGATCCGCCCTGTGTGCGTGGCGCACGTGGCAAGAGGTGTCGGCGCTCGTAATAACGCACCGTGTCTATGCTGACGCCGGCGCGCTCAGCAACTTCACCGATGCGAATCTCTGATTGAGCCATGCTGGAAGTTTACATCCTGGAGCCAAGTCCAGAGTCAAGGCCGGAACCGAGAGCATGGGGCGGATTTAGGTGTCAGCAGGCCAAAGAGTTGCAGATCAGCCAGTTTACAGCGCGATCAACAGAATAATGACTCTTGGGTCAGTCGTTTGATGATACTTCGGAGTTTGCTCAGCCAAATCGAACGCAAGCCACAATTCACTGCTTTTCGGGGTACGAAGGGCCTTGACGCGACATTGTCACAAAACAAAAAGCGGCTAGCCTCACAGCTAACCGCAAGTCTTTGAAAACAGTAGTGAGGTCGGTAGGATCCGAACCTGCGACCCACTGGTTTTCGACCAGTTGGTCAGTGCTTGCTGACCTAAACAATCTGGTGAGGCCAAGTCCTTGTTTTTCAATAGTGGTGAGCCGAGCAGGACTCGAACCTGCGACCCACTGGTTAAAAGGGCAGTTAAGCCGATTCCATCGAGTCACGGCACTTGAGATCTATTAGCATTTTTCACAGGTTGCAGCCGCTTCGGAGTCCATCCCTTAACAACCATTCATACCTGTTTGCCTGTATTCACGTCACAAATTTGCCACAAGAGCAGAGCGAGCAGATTTCAGCGTGTCGCAGTCCTTTATATTATGACGGGTCGAACGCGAATTTTGACTCCGTCACAACCTGACATCCGCAAGAACGACCTACTCACAACGGATTTTAAGTCCGATTCCGCGGTACTTACCTCACTCTACTGCGCATTACGAAGTCGTATTTACCGACGTTCCAGCCGTCAAAGCAAGCTGACGTCCGGCTTGGTCCCGATACGTAAGCCCCTTATCTTCCCCTCATCCTTGCGCACTTAACAGTCCGATCATCCTTCCCTCATTGTCGCTCTTCCCGGCGTTCACGTTGGACTCAATAAGATTTCTACACGTTGCCGATTCGGCGTGATTCAATTATTACCTGACGAGCATTTCATCAGATAATGTCGGCGTCGGACAGTAACTCAATCGTACACTTTTCTTAGCGGCTGGATTTCTCGGCACGCTTGGCTGACGAGTTAAACCCTACGCAGTTTGTGGACGGCAGAATTGTAGATCTAGATACCATTAAGAGTCGTGGACGAGAATGGCGCAAAAGTTTTGCCGACGGGCAGTTTGTCGGCGAGTTAGAAGTGTCAGTAAGCGAGATTAAAGAAAACGCCAGCCTTTCTCCGCAACCTTGAAGCCTTCGCCGCAGGAATCAACGATTACGCCCGCGAGCATCGAGACCACATAAGCGACGAGGTCGAAGTCGCGCCGTCGCCTTGCGCGTGGCGGGAATAGATCGAGCGGGAATGCTCGAAGAGTGGTGGGACATGGCGCGAGCGAGGAACCTCGCGGAGTTTCAGGCTGCGCTCCGAAATCGGCAGATACCGATGTTCAACGTGATGTACGCCGACCGCTACGGCCACATTTTTTATATGTTCAACGGCGCGGTCCCTGTCAGGCCGAAAGGCGACTGGCAGTACTGGAGCGGAATTGTATCGGGCGACACAAGTGAGACTCTGTGGACGCGGATTCACGCGTACAGTGATTTGCCTAAGGTCATAGATCCGGCGACCGGCTGGCTGCAAAACGCCAACGACCCGCCCTGGACCGTCACATTCCCCCAGGTCTTCGATGCTACCGGTTCGCGAAGTACATGGCTCCGCGACTGATGGACTTCCGCCCGCAGCGCTCAGCCCGCATGCTGGACGAAGACAAGAGCATAAGCTTCGAAGAGTTGATCGCCTACAAGCACTCGACGCGGATGGAGCTGGCTGATCGGATTCTGGACGACCTGATTGCGGCGGCGCGTGAACATGGCTCTGACCTGGCAAAGCGCGCCGCCGACGTTCTGGAGAAGTGGGATCGCTCGGCCGACGCCGAAAGCCGCGGCACCGCGCTTTTCACTTTCTGGGCGCAGGAGATGAGGCTTACAGGCTCAAGAGCGTGGAAAGTCTTTGCGACTCAGTGGGACGAAAAGAACCCGCGAACGACGCCTGATGGTCTATCTGATCCGAAGGCTGCCGCGGAGGCGCTGGAGCGTGCGGCGCAGAAAGTTCAATCCTCTTTCGGATCGCTCGACGTTGCGTGGGGAGATGTAGCTCGACTGAGGATCGGCGAGCGCGATTATCCTGCGAACGGAGGCGTGGGCGAGCTCGGCACCTTTCGCGTCGTCGAATACGCCCAGGACCGTGACGGGCGATACCGCGCGATGGGAGGCGATTCGTATGTGGCGGCGATTGAGTTTTCCATCCCGGTTCGCGCTCGCGTGCTGCTCTCTTACGGCAACTCATCGCAGCCCGGCTCACGTCACAACGGTGATCAGTTGGAGCTTTTCTCGAAGAAGCAGATGCGCGAGACGTGGAGAACTCGCAAAGAGATCGAAGCCAATCTTGAAATGAGAGATGTGCTCAAATAGAAAAGTCATCTGGCAGGCTGCTGCTTTGTGAGGCAGTGAATCGTTCCAAGCCCCACACCAGATCGACTGCGTGAATGCCTAAAACAGGACGATCAGTGAAAAGCTCTCCCAGTATGCCGAGAGCTATTCGATCATTCGGATCATTGAACGTGGGCACAAACCCAGCCGCGTTCGAGATGTAAAAATGCCGCAGATAGACCTGCTAGTCCTGCCCCAATGACAATAACTTTCTTAGGGGCTATACGTGTTGTTCCCAGGCCAATTTGATTGGCGGAAACACCAGAGGAAGAGATAGAGAATGCAGCGGCACTGAATACACCCTGCTTAATAAAGTCTCTCCGACTGACGTGGCGTTTCATTCTTCTCTCCCTGATGTGGTCGATGCTTCCATCCCTTACGGCACTCGCTGCGCCACTTGTTCCACAAACTGCCACCTCGTCAGGCTGATGACATCGCTCCGCACATCCTTGTTGAAAGTAAAGCGCGCGTCTTCCACGCCGTCGACAAAAAACTTCGTCCCCGATTCGGGCATGAGTCTCACCTTCTCGCGGTTCGCAGCCTTGAGCCAGAGCGACTCACGCTCCAGCGTCACATCGAAATATGCTTCCGGATCCAACGTACCCCCGCAGTCGGTTGCCCCGGCAGGAACCCATTCGCACAACATGTACCTGCCAACATATTTCCGCAAAGCCTCGGGCTCGACCTTCACCGCGGTCGGCAAGGCCATCTGATCGGCCAGATATATCCTGGCGATTTTGTAGACCAAAGTTTCTCGGTCGAACTCTGCGAAATTGGAGAGCAATATGATCGTAAGACGCTGGTCGGGATAGCGTACCAGCAGGCTCCTGAAGCCCACCCATGATCCTCCATGTGCAATGCGCCGCAATCCTGGAGAGTTCTTGACCAACCATCCGGACCCGTAGCCGGTATCCATGCCGTCATTTAACTTACCCGGTGTGAACGCTTGTTCGAGTGTTTCTGCTCTCAATAGCCTATCCGTGTATAAAGCCTGATCCCACTTGTACAGGTCTTCCACAGTCGAATTAACGTTGCCGTCGCCGTAGATGAGGTTCAGGGGAGTGTAGTCGATATCCTTGTATCTTTCCCCCACGCGGGAGTAGCTCACTGCCTTGTTTTTAACTTTGGGTCTTGTCTCGTCGTAGACCAGGGTGCTGTTCATTCCGAGGGGCCGAAAGATGTTCTCCTTCAAGAACCGAGAGTAAGGCTTACCCGAAACCTTTTCGATGATCAGGGCCAACAGCACATATCCCGAACCGCCGTACTCGTACTTGTCACCAGGGGCAAAGCGCAGTTCTTTCTGCTGCGCCAGCAGCCGGAGTGTGTCTCTGATTGTTGGCTCGAAGCCTTCCTCCTTTCCCTTAGACGGCCTGGGGTAGTCCTTATCAATCATCCCGCTCTTGACGAAAAGCCCCTCATAATCGGGGAAGCCGTGGCTGTGATGGAGCAGGTGCCAAATGGTTATCTTCCGCGCGTAAGAGGGGAACTCGGGGAAGAACCGGGAGAGGGGATCACCGTACCTCAGCTCGCCACGCTCGGCGAGCATCATGATGGCCATGGCGGTGAACGGCTTCGAGATCGATCCTAGGTCAAAGGCGGTGTTCGGTGTGATGGGCGCATTCGCGGCGATATCAGCCAGCCCATATCCTTTCTTATGGACAATCCTCCTGTCTTGAACGACAAGCACTGCGGCGCCCGGTGTCCGGCCTTGAGTCCATGACGCAAAGAGCGCATCGACTTGAGCGGACTTGTCAGCTAACTGAACACTTGTCTTAACCACATTAACGGTTGAGGGCTGGATCTGCGCGCTCCCACGTTCCGCTTGGGCTAGGATGAGAGAAAGTAGGGTGAATGCGGCGACAGTCGGAACTCGTTTCATAGTGGCTATTCCGTGTGCGGTCTAACGCTCAGCGGCGCGCACCTGGCGTGATGGATCAGAGGTCGTCTGTGGCGCGTTCCGCCGCATGCCGCTGTTTAGGCTGCCCATTGGCTCATCCGCGATTATAAGGATAGTCGCTCAACGTACCCTCTTGGCTCTAAGACAGTAGGCCAAGCGGTCATGCTTAATTCGGCCGAGCGCCTCGCAAAACCAGTTGCGTCACCGGAGACGCCGACCGTAGGCACGAAGCTCTGCCCACTCCCAGACGACTTGCTTGACTTCTCCGGCTTCAGGCTCGAACCGCAGCCGAAAGTCCGTCGGGCGTGCCGTCGCGAATTCGCGGCCGCCCTGGTAAATGAGCCGCGTCGGAGCCCCGGCCGGCGGGACGTCGATGAAGAGCTGCGCACCACTCCTGAAGATCCGGAACTTGAACATGTCATCGTCGTAACTGCCCGCCACGCGCTCGGCCTCCCGCGGGTCGATCGGCAGATCCCGCAAGCGAGGCGCATGAAGCCCCAGCAACTCACGCGCAACGTCCTTCACGAGCTGTTCGAGATGGGCGCGCCTCGCGTTCGCAAGAGTGCAGATTATGAGATCGTGCTCGGGGAAGTACGCCAATACCGCCGTATAGCCGGACAAGACGCCACCGTGCCAGACCGCACGCTGTCCTGCGAGCGGGAGTAGTGAAACTCCGAACCCATACGGCGGTGTGAACCCGGCGCTGACCGGGACTGCCGTTGTCATTTGCTTGAACGAGATGACGCTCACGACCTCCCCGTCGACGAGAGCCCGCATCCAGGTGGCGAGGTCCACTACGTTCGAGCAGAGCCCGCCCGCTCCGGTGAAGGCCCTGGCCTTGACCGCCGTCACCGGTCGCAGCGCATATGACCTGCTGTCCTGGTAGCCGACGGCCCGTTGACCACCTGAAGCCGAGCGCGATGACGCGCACCCTCCCATCGATCGAAGGCCTAGGCGGTCGAAGAAAGCGCCGACCAGGTACTCGTCGTGTCGCATGCCGGTGATTCGCTCGACCACAGCGGCCAGGACCGTGTAGTTGGAGTTGCTATACGACCACCACTCCCCGGGGCGGTAGAACAGCGGCTGGCAAGCGATGACGTCGACCATCTTGAAGAGCTCGAAGCGGTCCGGGTTGCCCGTATCGACGTCCTGAAACTCGGGAAGGTCGTCCCATGCGGGAAGGCCTGAGTTCTGCTGCAGCAGGTTCCGGATCGTTGGGACCGGCGTCTGCGTCGCTCGATATTCAGGCAGGTACTTCGTGACCGGCTCGTCAAGTTGGAGCCGGCCCTCCTCGTAGAGCTTCATGATCGCGGCCGCCGTGATTTGCTTGGAGAGCGATCCGATCGCGTAGATCGTGTGTGCTGTTGCTGGCGCGCCCGCCGCGCGATCCGCGAACCCATATCCTTTCGCGAGAACAAGCTTATGCCCTCGCATAATGGCAACGGAAACGCTGGGGAGGTTAAGTTCACGCCGGCTAGCCTCCACGATGGCATCGATCTTTCGAGCTAGAGTCGCACGCGAGGTCACGCGTCTCGCAGGTGTGGACGACTGGGAGTAACAAGGGGTGATCAAGGTCAGGGCGGTAATCACCGCACCGCAGGTGGCAGTGATGCTGCGACAGCTCAGACGTGTCTGGAACAGTGTCTGCGTGCCGGTATTAGGCGCTCCACTAAATGTGACGGAACTCTTCATAACGCAGCATTCACCTCCCGTGCCACACGGTTGCCAGATTCGAGCGCTCCCTGCATCCACCCTGGCCACGCTGATGTGTGCTCGCCTGCGAAATGAACTCGTCCTTCTGCTTTTCCTATGCGTGGGAGTAATTCTGTCATCTGTCCTGGCCTATACCAAGTATAAGCGCCGCGCGCCCACTCATCTTCGTCCCAGCATTTCGACACGCCGCCCTCAAAGTTCTCCCGAATGTGTGGATGAACTAGTTCCATCACCTTCAACACGGAGCTTATTCGTTCGCTCTCTTTCATCGCTGCCATGTGCCGTGCCTGAGGCCCGCCCATGCTGGCTCTCAATATGCCGCGAATGCCTGGCTGATTGAAACTACCATCAACAATGCTCACTCGCGGGAAGTCTGTAACAGCCCTACCCTCCAAGCCTTGGTTTAGCCAGAATCTCTTTCTTGATTGCAAATAAACTCGCGCGTAAGAGTTGTATGGCAACTGTTCTATGGCCTTCTGTTTCTCAATCGAAAACTTGGGAGAGATTTCAACCTGCTTCAGAACCGAAAACGGAATCGTACAAATGAGATGATCCGCCGAAACTGACTGGTGAGCGCCAGCTTGCAGGAAAACTACTCGCACGCTTTGCGCGTTATACTCTATTTTGACGACGGGCGTAGCGTACAGAATTTTGTCTGCAAGCCGTGCAGCAAACACTTTCGGTAGAAGATCATTTCCGCCTCTGATCATGTACTCCTTCTCACTATGGCTAAGAGCAAGATTGCGAAGCATGTAGAGAGCCGAGTAGCTGTCAACCCCATCACCTATTAGGTCAAAATAGCCAAGTCTCAAAAGTGCTACTGCGCCTCGAGAAGCGCCCTGTATGCGCAGGAATTCTGAGAATGTCATCTGGTCATATTTTTTGAACTGAGCGAATGGCCAATCTGGATCGGCGGCATTGCTTATTTGTTTCATCACAGACTCTACATATTTCTCTCTGATTCCAGCCAACCCCAGTCTCTTTTCTTCGGGGGTGAGATCAAGAGGCCATCCAATGTTTTCGCCCGGCCTAACCTCGATTCGGTTTCCTCGGATGTAAAAAACAGAAGCCAGTTTCGAGGGCATAATCGGGTCAAGCGGCAGATCGAATAGTTTGATGTACCTCATCGTCCAGTTGTGGCTGTCTGGGATGTAGGCGGCACCAGCTTCGTTGTAGAGTCCATCTGAGAAAGGCTCACGCATAGTGAAGACGCGCCCGCCTGGACGAGTGCGAGCCTCAAGGATGGTAACGTCGTGACCTGCTCGCGTTAGTTCATAAGCGGCCGATAGCCCTGCCAGCCCTGCTCCAATAATAATGACCTTCTTTGGAGGTCCCCTTCTCTGTAGGCTCTCTTGGGTTGAGAGAAGTTTGTTGTGTGAAGAGATAGAAAGCGCGGCCACCGCAAACGAACTTTGCTTCAAGAACTCTCTGCGCTTTATGCGGTGTTTCATACTTCTTCCCTCAAGATGATCTGAGCGATGTCGGCCTAACGCCAGGCATCACCCGCCCGCCCACACGAGATTCATGAGAGACTTGCTAGAGGCGGGTGCATCCGTTGTTAGACACCGCCGCGCGATAAAACGAAGCCTAGTTCCTGTTCGCGGCGGATTCAGCGTCAGCCAGCATCTGACGCAACTCCGATTTAGTGATAAGCCTGCCGTTCACGACGACAGCGGAGATCTTTTGGGTATTACTGATCTCGTCGAGCGGGTTGGCGTCGAGTAACACCAGGTCAGCAACTTTTCCAAGCTCCACAGTACCAAAGGCGTCCGTCATCCCGAGATACCGAGCCGGCTTCAGCGTGGCGGTCTGCAATGCTTCCATCGGCGTCATGCCTGCTTGGACAAAGACTTTGAGTTCGTCGTGGAGGCTGAAGCCCGCGAAGGAATACTCGTTAGCCCCTGCGTCCGAACCCGCCAGGATGCCTACGCCCGCCCGGTGCATGTCCCCCACCAGCTTCAGCAGCCACTCGTAATAGACTTTGAGCCTCGCCACGCGCTCCGGGCGCTTCTCGTCTTGGAGGCTCACGCCTTTCCAATATTCTCTGAACGGCTTCGGGTAGTAGTGAATCCGCGCGTCATCCATGAGCGCCCGGTCGGTGGTGTGGGCGTGACGCCATTCGTTGTACAGCGTCGGCACTTGCCACGTGCCGTTACTGACGAAGCGCGCGAAGAGTGAGGCGCATTTCTCTTGGCTGTAAGTGTTCAATACCTTCGGATTGCCACGGACTAACGGATCAATCGTCTCCGTGCGCTCGGCGTACCCTCGCTCGATCTCCCTCCTGAATGCCTCTTCTTCGGTGGAGCACGCCAGCATTATGCCGTCCATATGTTCCATGCTCTTCTGCCCGGCATCGGATACTTCTGCCGCGCTGACCAGATCCTGCACGTGACCCACGAAGACTACGCCCAAGTTCTTAGCTTCGTCGGCAAGGCCGAAGAACGCCGGTCGGGGTAGTCGCGAGTAGACCTTGATGAAATCCGCGCCGCGCCTATGAAGGCTCCGCACCGCCTCACGGGCTTCTGCTTCTGTTGAGACGCTGAAAGAGCCTAGCCACCTCGGCGAGGGTCCATCAACAAAAGGGCCCGCCGCGACGATCCGGGGCCCGAGCATCTGACCGAGCGCTATCTTCTGCTTCCACTGCTGCAACTGTTCCAAACTGCCGGCCATGTCGCGCACGCCGGTCACGCCATTGGCGATGAGCAGCGGGAAAACCTTCTCCTTGTCTTCGCGCGAAGGCATTATGGGCCACATCTCATTGTCGTCCAGATGGATGTGCATGTCCCATAGCCCTGGTATTAAAAACTTGCCAGTCGCATCGACCACTTGCGCGTTACTTGGGAGGTTCAGCTTCGCGCTGGAGTCAAGTGCGACGATGCGGTCCCCGGCAATCACCACGGTCATATCTGGTTTTGGCGCCGCGCCAGTGGCGTCAATGACTGTGACGTGCGTGAAGGCAAGAGGCTTCTGTTCGGGTAATTGTTTACGCTGTGCAAACAGCAGTGCGGACAGTAAACAAACGAGCACAAGAGATGCAAATAATTTTCTCATCTTCTCCTCCAACGAGAAGTGTCTAACACCAAGCTCATCCTCTGCCGGAGCGAAGCGGAGGCAAGAACGTCGGCTGGAGCGCCTTGTTGGGCGGCAGCTATTATAGTGCACGGATCGCGCTGTCGACGTTAAGAAAAGCGAACTGCGTTGTTATAGAAAATGTCCTGTTTCTCTTTTTGGCTGAGAAAGGGCGTAGTCTCGATTGCTTCGATCGCGGTGCGGATAAACTGTCTGCGCCATTCGAGAACTTGACTCATGTCTTGTGGTTTAGTCCACATCTCGCGGACGCCGGTGACACCGTTGGCAACAAATAACGGAAAAGGATGCGGGTGTTGATTTCGTGAAGACCTATTCAAATCTTTCGCGCGAAGCAGCTAACTTGATTGAAGATATGAACGTGCATATCCCAAAAGCCCGGAATCAGAAACTTGCCCGCGGCGTTTACTATATGCGCATTCTTGGAATACGAATTTCACCTGTCTTGCCGAGTGCGGTGATATGCTCGCCCATAATTACGACAGTATAAATAAAAACTGCTACACCCAAAGACTCATCGCTCCGGATGCGCCAACGCCCCGTTCAGCAGGGTGACCACAGCGGTTGCGCAAGTTCTTTGTTCCATCGCTGCCAGTCGGCAGCCAATTCCCTGACCTTCTCCGGATGTGCCGCCGCAAGATTCCTTGTCTCCCCGATATCTTCTGCGAGATTGTAGAGTTCCGCACTTGATAGGTCGTTAAATGTGGAACGATCGGCCTCTTTCAACGGACCCTCCCTGGTCTTCACCAGCTTCCAGTCGCCTTTGCGGATTGCCATGTGCTCGCCAAGACGCCAATACAGAGTTTCATGCGGCCGGCCCGATTTCTTGCCGGTGAGAAACGGAAGCAGATTAACGCCATCGAATTTCCACTGCGATCGCGGTGTCACGCCGGCTGCCGCCAGCGCGGTGGGCAAGACATCGAGTTGAATGATTGGGCGCGCTTCAATCTTGCCCTCGGCAAGGTGCCCTTTCCAACGAATGATGAACGCCACTGGATACCGCCTTCCCAAGTCTGACGTTTCGAGCCTCGGAGAGGTGCGTTGCTTGAGCCATTGATCGTCGTGCCCGCCATGGTCGGCCCGCCGTTGTCGTTGAAGAAGACAACCAGCGTATTCTCTTCGAGCCCTTCCGCCCGCAACGCCGCGACGTGCGCCGCTGCTCGTCGGCGATGTACCGGAATCGCGCCAGGTACTTATCTGCCGCTTGCATCGGGGCGTGCACGGCGTTGAACGCCAAGTAGAGGAAGAACGGGTGCGACTTCTGTCGCTTGATGAAGGCTACCGCACGGTCGGCGAATGCGTCGGTTAGATACGGCGTTTCCACGACGACCTTTCTGCCGTCAAGGACAGGATTGTGACTCGCACTCTCGGGGTCAAGGTATGAATGCGAATGGCCCAGGAATCCGAAGAACTCATCGAAGCCGCGCGCCATCGGATGAAATTTGTCACCGAATCCAAGATGCCATTTGCCAACCAGCGCCGTCCGGTAACCGGCGGCCTTCAAACGATCTGCCATTATGGGTTCACTGAGAGGCAGGCCGAAATCACTATAGGCTTGAGACATATCAAGGTTGAACTCATGGCCGAACCGCTGCGGATAACGACCCGTTAACAGTCCTGCTCTAGTGGGACTGCAGTATGGGCCGCTGACGTACGCGTCGGTGAAGCGGATTCCAACTTTGGCCAACGCATCGATGTTTGGCGTAGGGATGTCCTTGCTTCCGTGGATGCCAATATCTCCGTATCCCATGTCGTCGGTGACGATGACGAGGATGTTCGGGGGCCTACGCTGCGCCTCGGCCGCCGAGCGACTAAAGCACAGAAGGCTAAATACGATGGTGATCGCTGCGAGTATTTGTGGAACTGCTTTCATCGCTATCCCCCGCAAGATTATGCGCACTCATTGAACAAGATCGAAACCGGCTTCTAACTGCTGCAGCTCCGATGAGATTTATCTTACCCCGCCGGTCGCTGGTTCTGAGAGAAGCAGGTCGCTGATGTTAAAAACGACAACACTACAAACTTTAAGGCCGCGCTTTCACGGCGAGCGGATGCGCTCGATCCGCGCTTCGTTGAACTATTCTGCTTGCACCGGTGCTATCGGGTAAACTTATCGATTGATCCAATGTTTGCCTTGATTCTCCTCACCTCAGGATCTTTGATCGTTTTTTAGTGAATGGGTGCAGCAAAAGGCCTAGCGGGCCAGAAATGTATTCACCTCCTTCGCGACCCGCTCCGCCTCGCAATCGTTAGCGAAATGTCCACAGTCGCTATCCAACTTCACAATGCGGGCCGCGATGAGTCGAGCGAATTCCGTAGCTGGTTCCGGGCGCTGTATATGATCGTTGGCAGATATGATAATCAACATGTCAGCTTTTACTCGTTTCGCTGCTTGTTCAAGGCTGCCGCCGAAGGGGCCTGCCACATCGTGGACCATCTTCGCTCGCATCTGGCTCTTCAGATCTTCCGGCCGGAAATCCTGACGCTCCTCGTCCGTAATAGACTTCAGAAAACGGGGAAACCCTTCCCGCGGCGTTTCTTTCACGCGGTACTCCGGAGTCTGCAAGACAAGATAGATCAACGGAGCGAACACGCCGACAGGGTCACAGTCCTCACATTTCTGACTAGTCTCGATTGCGCGAATTACCGTTTCCCACAA
>DASWDX010000062.1:0-8918 GCA_036395055.1 Pyrinomonadaceae bacterium
TCTTCACTTGCCTGGGGCAACTGACCGGAGAGCGCTTGCGGAATCAGGCTGATATTGGCCCCACAAGAGCGGCAAAAGCTTGCGCCCTCCAAATTCTGAGTTGCACATTTAGGACAAAACATTCTTACCTCCGATCAACTACTCGCGTGAACAATAGAACAGCCATGGGTGTTTTCGAATTCACTCTTCCGGCTGACGTCGCGTTCTTTGCCTTAGTGCTTCATAAAGAATGATACCCGCTGCTACAGAAACATTGAGTGATTCGATGTGTCCACGCAAAGGAATACGAACTAAAGCATCACACCGTTCCCGAACAAGTCGATGTAACCCAGTGCCCTCGCCTCCCAGAAAAAGCGCGCTCGGCACCCGCCAGTCCCATTCGGTGTAATCAGAAGCACCATCGGCTGCAGCGCCAATAACCCAGATGTTACGTTCTTTCAATTGCTCGATCAATTGAACAAGATTTGTGACACGAGCAATGGGAACGTGCTCCAGGGCCCCTGCTGCCGCTTTTGCTACGGTTGCCGTCAACCCCACCGCGCGGCGCTCCGGAATGAAAACTCCGCCTACGCCGGCGCACTCAGCTGTTCGCAAAATTGCTCCAAGATTGCGCGGATCCTCCACTGCGTCCAACCCGAGAATCAGTGGGGGCGTGTCCGTGCCGACCTGGGAACTCAACTCATCCAGAAGCTCGCCGGCGTCCCGATAACTTGCGGCGGTAGTTTTGGCGATTACTCCCTGATGAGCCACTCCCGGCAGTGCGCGATCAAGAGCGAGGCGTGGTGCACGATTTACCGGCACACTGGCCTGCTTCGCCAAGTCCAGCAACTCGCGTAAGCGGCCGTGCCTGGCACCCTCAGCAATCGTTATCTGTTCGAGCTTCTTGCTGCCGGCGCGTAGAGCTTCGAGCACCGGAATCAGGCCGTAAATCGTGTTGACTGCATTCGATTGGTTGTAAGCCTCAACCTTTTCAAAATCATTTCGCGCGGCGAATCGCGGATTAGCGGATTTGTGTTCGCCGGCGGGCTGTCTACGTCCAGTCGGCTTGCGCATAATCATCGGTCGGTGTCAGCTTCTCGGTTGAAATAATAACGAAGTCGTGAGTATCGAAGAAATTGCATTTCATTGCTCAGCTCGGTGACGCTCCCGATACTGTACTTCCCTGGTCGCTCTCGGCGCCACCCGCTCGATTCGTTTTGTTGCTCTGAGGGCCATACGGCTTTTAAAACTTTTCGCACTGAATTGAAGGAATCATCGAATCCCGCAGAAGGAGCATGCTCGCGAAAGACATTAATCAACCTTGAGACGTTCTCACTCGCCAGCAACCCTTTGTTCTTCCCGAGACATGAAAAATCAAAACTGTTTGCCATTATGCGATATGGCGTCGTTTGTGCTCGTGTATACAGGTCAACCGCCGTTTCATCGGTGACGAACTCGCTAGCATCGAGAATCCGATTTTCTACTCTGGCGTTCTTTTGCTCTTTCAACTCGACGCGCTTGACGGTTAATCTACCAACGACCAATAAGACAAAGTCAGTCCACAAAATTCTGAGGGCCGGAGCTTCGGGAGTTTGAAACGCAAATATTTGTGTTTCATCGATTTCAAGTGCGCGCACTTTGATAGGCGCTGTGGTACCCGTGCCCGGTTCCGTATCTGACATAATGCGTGTATTGAATCCAAGCCTACCAAGCCGGCGCTCGACCAATGATGCTTCTTCAATCGTCGCCGCACGCGCGAGTGGTAAAGGTATGTGCAAAGATAGAATTAGAGCCAAGTCTGAGGGAGGCAACCGCAAAACATCAGCCGCTTCCCGCAGCGTTTCATTGGCCAGCTCATCCGGGAAATTTGCGGGTGAAGACAGCAGAATGGTGTTATATCCCTGTTCCCATTTTTCCAGGGGCCTTAGCGCGGGCTTTTGCAAGTTGACAGTAGCTTCATTGATCGGAAGAACAGCAGCGCAATATAGGCAATTGACACGAGTGGGCGGATTCGCTCGCAAGCATTCGTCGCATCGAACCATCTGCTCGGGCGCAAATGGTTCGGGAGTGGCACAGCCCGGCCCGTCGGTCGTCAGAATGTGAAGCGGAACGTTTTCGTTATCTTTGGGCAACAGCTCCTCCAAGACTTTTGATTATACGACGCGGTAAACTTCTATCGAAATATTACTCGTAATGCCGATGACTTCCACTCTCGCTTTTATGGCGAACCACAAACTGAGGTTAGTCGCTTTCCTTCTCGCAACGCTCAGCCTAACTAGCTGTGCGGCACTACAGCCGCCGAACCCGAGTGGCCCAAGGGGAAACGAGCCGCTCTATCCGATTCTATTTACCGAGGATAGTCATCGAAAAGAATCAATTGCTGTTGCTTTAAGTCGACTCGCCCAACAAACGGGAAACTCGGACTCAACAGATACTCAGCTTCAACCAGTTACCGCAACCATTCTCAACTTCACTCCAAAAGCAAACAGCAGCTTGTATCTACCGAAAGTCGGTGCTACAGCAATTATGAGTGAGGAGGAAACCAGAGAATCACTGCGAAGATTTATTAAGGAATGGCAGGAACTAATTGGCGCCGACCCCGCGAAGCTTTCACTCGTCGAACGCGTCGACCAGCCGGACGGTTCGAAACTTGCAAACTACGAACAACGTCCGTTTCGCTATCCGATCCGCGGAAACTTCGGCAAATTACAAATTCGCTTCACCACCGACCGTCACCTTCTAAATCTCACCAGCACCTGCATCCCCGACGCGGATCGAATGCAGACAGCTCTCTCAGCTGTCAATGTTCGTCTCAAAGCGGAAGACGCCGTACAGCAAATACGTGACAAAGGCCTGGACTATACGGATCCTCAAGGAAAAAAGTTGGCTTTCAGAATACCGGCAGGCGGCGCAATAAATCCTCGTGGTCTGGTAGCCTACATTCTTCCATCGAAAGATACACCCGACGCGCTGGAGTTTCGCCTTGCCTGGGAAATAGAACTGAGCAACGCTCCCGTCCAGATGGCCTATATCGACGCGATTAACGGCGACACAATAGCCGCCGAATAAGCCTACGGCCTGGCATTCGCTCCTCGTGTGCTTGACCAATCATCCACAAAAAAGCATTCTAGAAACGATTTTAAAAACTTATTCGGAGTAGGCTTTCAGATGAATAATTTCGATCCTACAAACAATATCTCATGGCAACTCGGGCATCGCGGTAGAGTGGCAGTTTTCATCGACGGTAACAATCTGTTTCATGCTGCCCGTTTTCACAATATCGATATCGATTACAACAAACTCCTGCGCGTCCTGCTTGGAGACGGACGATTGCTTAGGGCCTTTTTCTACACAGGCGTCGACATTGGGGCAGAAAGACAACAGGGCTTTCTGCTTTGGATGAGACGCAACGGCTTTCGAGTAATTCAAAAAGAGCTGAAGACATTCTATGACGGAAGTCGCAAAGCAAATCTGGATGTCGAAATTGCAGTTGACATGCTGTCGCTTGCCGGTCGTTACGACACAGCCGTGCTTGTTTCCGGAGACGAAGATTTCGTGTATGCGGTCAACGCAGTTGCCTATAAGGGCTGCCGGGTCGAGGTTGCTGGTTTTCGTTCGAATACCGCGCCCAAACTAATCGATGTGGCTGACTATTTCATTGACTTGGGTGAAATAGCCGATCGAGTACGCAAGGAAGCGATACATGGCGCTCGCTATGACGAGCGAGAGATCCACGAGCAACAGCCGAGCCAATACTTACATGAACAACTTCAAATTCAGGAAAGCGCAGACGATGGGTATCAGTCGGCCTTGCGAGTGGTGCTTGAGACAACAATTGACGAAGACGCAGAACCATTTGGAACCGCTGCAGACTTCATACGCATAACAGACGAGCACTAGACAGCATCGACAACCTCGGTGGTTTTTTGTGTCAGTTGACGTGTGCCCTGGTTCCCAGCCTTGGATTTGAATATGAAGCTATTCACCGTCGAAGAAGCGAATGCGCTTTTGCCATCGGTGCGCGAGATTTTGCAACGAATTCAGCGCTCTCGTCGGCGGCTGGCCGCGTATCGCGAGAAGGCAAAGCTCGCGGCCGAAGCAGCGGACCAGGGAGGCGGCGGAATGGCTAACGGGATGCAATACGCCATGATCCTCATCAACTTCACGGAGGAAATGTCGGAATTGGACACTTTGGGTGTTCAGTTGAAGGATTTCGAGCGCGGCCTGGTCGACTTTCCTTCGCTGCGAGAAGGTCGGGTGGTGCTCCTTTGCTGGCAACTTGGCGAAGGCGATGAGCTCGAATGGTGGCACGATGTGGACACGGGCTTCAGCGGTCGCACGCCACTTTGAGAGTTTTGCACAGTCTCAGCTCCTTGAATGTAGTTACCTCAGCCCAACGGACAACTCCAACGCCTCTTATATTTTCTGATTGACCACTTAAAGTAATTCCTGATAGGATGCGCCCCGACTGCGCAGGACCCTGGCCGGTTTTCGGTCAGTTTCAATTAGGCCCTAAAGTTAGACTCATATCGTCTGTTTCGGAGGCAGTTAGTATGCGATGTCCCGCGTGCGGCGTGTTTTACGAAGAGCGTTCTGCGAGGTGCCCGGAATGCGGCGCACTCCAGAATGAAAGTTCGACGAACCCTTCACAGAAAGCTCAGTTCGACCAATCAATTATGTTGGAAGAAACAGCCAGGTTGGAAAAAACAGCGCCTGTTACAAGTACGCAACAGAGACAAACAACTGCCAGGAATAATCAATCTTTGATTGAGTTTCCCGGCGTCAACAGAAGCGCCGTGCCTGAGTGGCGCAAGGAACTAGGGGAACGCGTACGTGAAATACAGGAGAGGCGGGCTCGCGAAGCCACTTTAGACGCAGGAATTGAACCGCTGTTTAATGAACTCGAATCCAAAACAGCACCGCTGCTGGAACTACTTCCGCAAGCCGAGGCGGCGCCGCTAAACCCGTTGGTTGTAAACGCCTTGCGACGAATTGAACGAGCCCACTCCCAGGCTGCCGCCAATGGCTTCGGAGCTACCGCAGTGGCCTATGAGGAGCAGCCGGAGTTTGGACTTGATCTGGAGCCCGCTGAGGATCTGACGCCCGCAACAAAACCGGAAAAAGTTCACAACCTTGCTGTTGTGCCAACTCCCGCGGTCATCACCGAAATTCCGCAGGAACCCAGAAAACCCCGAAGGATCATTGACGATCAAAACGACCCCGCTCTTAATTACCTGGACTCCATTCCGACGTCGCTAATAGTTGAGACTCGCGAGTACCGTTCTGCGCCTCTCTACTTGCGAATGCTGGCAGCCATAGCAGATCTACTGGTCGTTTCTTTTTTCTCGTCGCCGTTCTTGGCGCTTGCGGAGTTAACAAATCTGGACTGGCGCAACCCGCGGGTCATTGGTTTTGCTGTGGGCACCTTTATGGTAGTTGGATTTCTGTATCTGACTGTTAGTATAGCGTTCACCGGGCGGACCTTCGGACTGAAACTCTTTTCATTAAGGGTCGTTGATGCGCGAACAGGTTTGATCCCAACAGGGAGCCAGTCGGCTGGACGCGCATTGTTCTACATGCTTTCGCTGGCCACCGCTGGCGTCATGTTGATGTATGTGTTTGTCGATTCTGAAAAACATGCTGCTCACGATCGTTTCACGCGTACGGCTGTAATTCGAGTTTGACCTCGCTTTGTCCTTATAATTGGCTCTGCTCTGCGGCCAGAGCAGGGCCTTTTTTTGCTTTAACAGGAAGAGCCGAATTCATTCGAGCCTAAATTGCCATCCGGCAAACCGAATCGCCCGTGCACCAGGACACACTCAAGGAAATTGTCGAAGAGCTCGACAAGTGGCTGCCGGGCCGTTTTCTCGGGAAGATTTTCCAATTGTCAGCCTTTTCGTTGGCGGTAGATTTTGGGATCAAACATGAGGGTTATCTCTTCATAAGTATCGAACCGGTAGCGCCTCGTCTGTACTTGATCAAACGAAGCGTTCGGGAGTTGGAAAAAGCTTCTACATCACTTACGCCATTTGCTCAGACGATGAAAGCCACCCTGAGCAGCGGCAAATTGCTGTCGATAACCAGGGATGAAGGCGAGCGAATAGTAAGATTCTCATTTTCAGTGGCAGACGACCTGGGTGATTCTCGGAAATACCTCCTTGTGGCTCAACTCACCGGTCGCTCAGCAAACCTGTTCTTGTTGGACGAGGCAGGCAAGATTATGCAGGCTTGGCGTGTGCTGAAAGGCGAGGGTCAACAAATTGGCGATCTTTACCGGCCGCCAGCTATACAGGCCAAAGCTCTGGCCGAAACGCCGCGAATTACGCGTGGAGAATCTCTCAGCATTTCCGCGGCGGCTGACAAGCACTATCGTCATCGTGACATCGAACATGAATTTGAAAGTCTGGCAGGAAGTCTCACAGTTAAGCTGCGTAAGGAAATCAGCAGACGGAAAAAGCTACAGACCAATCTCAGGGAGGACCTCATCGCACACGGTAACCCTGAAGAACACAAGCGTCTGGGCGATTTGCTTCTGGCCAACATCTCAAACGCGAGACGCACTGGCAACAAGGTCATCTTAACCGACTACTACGCGGAAGGAACGCCTCCGATCGTAATTGAGGTTGACGAAAACCAGTCTTTGCAGGAGGCGGCGAGCGAATCTTTTTCCCGTTATACAAAAGCCAAACGTGCGATCGAAGAGATTGGCATAAGACTAACTCGGCTTGATCAGGAGTTGGAACAGTTTGAAGAGAAGCGAGAGAACCTGGAAAAGGCGATAGCTAGTCGTGAAATCTCAAGACTTGCCGAGTTTGAGGAACGGAAAGGCAGCCCGACGGCCGGTGGGAGGAAGAAAAAAGCGACGCTGACCATGCCAGGCCTGCGACGCTACCTGTCTTCTGATGGATATGAAGTGTTGGTGGGTAGAACCGCGCGCGACAACGATCAGCTGACTTTTCGTGTAGCACGTCCGAACGATCTTTGGCTGCATGCCGGCGACTATCCTGGATCGCATGTCATCGTGCGGAACTCGAGCCGGACTGAGGTTCCCCATCGAACGATACTTGAAGCGGCACAACTGGCGGCGAAATTCAGTCAGGCGAGCAGGGATTCCAAAGTTGCGATTCACTATACGCGACGCAAATTTTTGTCGAAGCCAAAGGGCGCAGCGCCAGGACTTGTTCGACTGTCCAGCTTCAAAACAATAACAGTTGAACCCGCCGAAAGCATCGAGCGAATAATGTGAGTCACCTCGCCTTACTCAAACACTGCTCACCGCTCACTTACTTATACCGGTAGGTAATTCTGCCTCGCGACAAATCATACGGCGACATTTCAACGCTTACGCGGTCACCGACCAGAATACGGATTCTGTTTTTGCGCATCTTACCGGAAATCGCTGCCAGCACGACATGCTCAGTGTTGTCGAGTTGAACTTTGAAAAACGCGTTGGGCTGTTTGTCGATGATGGTACCCTCCGCTGGAATCAAATCGTCTCTTGCCAATATGGTCTCCTTTAAGAAAGTTTCGAGTTCCGTGTTTCGAGTTCCGTGTTTGCGCAGCCCAGGCTTCAAGTTTCCGGTTTGGGACCGTAAACTTGAAACCCGAAACTTGAAACTCGAAACTACTATCTGCTGGCGCGTCGCGGCCGGAATGAACGAGTAAAAACGGCACGCGGTGCTGTCGCACGCGCAAACGGCTTGCTAACCGTTTCAGTCTTTCGCCCGCCAAACCCAGGCAATAGCACGCGCGCCACAGTCTGTCCCGTAAGTCGTTCAATTGCACTCATTGATAGCTCGTCAACGGGAGTCACGATCGTGATCGCGCTTCCTGTGTTTCCAGCTCGTCCCGTGCGTCCAATGCGATGCACGTAATCTTCCGGCGCCGCAGGCACGTCGTAATTTATGACGTGTGAAACCGCGTCAACATCCAAACCGCGCGCGGCAATGTCAGTTGCAACCAACACGCGTGTGCGACCATCGCGGAATCCGCGTAGCGCCGCCTCACGCTGTGGCTGCGTGCGATCAGAGTGAATACGATTAACGCTGTGGTCCCGAGCGGAAAGAATGTGCGACAAACGTTCTGCGCCGCGACGTGTGCGGGTAAACACCAGCACTCGCTCAAACTTTTCACGTTCGAGCAGGTCCAGCAATAAAGCCGTCTTCGATTCCTGAGCCACCGGGTAAGCCGTTTGCTCTACCATTGTGGCAGCTTGTCCACGCGGGCTGACTTCAATCAGCTTTGGATCTTTCATTGTTGTGCGCGCCAGCTTTTCAATGTCTGAAGACATTGTCGCCGAGAACAAAAGGGTTTGCCGTTTTGTGGGCACCATTGAAAGGATGCGGCGAATTGCCGGCAGAAAGCCCATGTCGAGCATGCGATCCGCCTCGTCAAGCACAAGCACCTCAATAACGGAAAAGTTGATTGCTCCGCGTTCAGCGAGATCAAGCAAACGTCCTGGCGTGGCAATAACTATTGCCGCACCGCGCCGCAGATCCGCGATTTGCGCACGAATGTTGGCGCCGCCGATTACCGTGACGCCGCGATTGGTCTTCACACGATTTAGTTCGCCATAGTTTTTTTGAATCTGCAGCGCCAGTTCGCGCGTCGGCGCGAGCACAAGAACACGCACGCCGGGACGCGGCTTTTCTGTCATCCTTTGAATGATGGGAAGCAGAAATGCGGCGGTCTTGCCGGTGCCGGTTTCAGCACAGCCGATCAGATCCTGGCCGTTCAGGACTACAGGTATTCCCTGTTGCTGAATCGGTGTTGGTTCGGTGTATCCGAGAGACTCGCAACTCCGCACTTGAGCGGGCGCCAGTCCCAGTTGAGAAAAATTCATAAACTCCTACTTAGTTTCTTTCTGCGCAGACTTTGCGCAGATGTGATTACGCCAAAGCGTGATTTAAATCCAAACCCAGGGAAATTGCCCTGGAAAA
>DASWDX010000063.1:0-4473 GCA_036395055.1 Pyrinomonadaceae bacterium
CTCCGCACTTGAGCGGGCGCCAGTCCCAGTTGAGAAAAATTCATAAACTCCTACTTAGTTTCTTTCTGCGCAGACTTTGCGCAGATGTGATTACGCCAAAGCGTGATTTAAATCCAAACCCAGGGAAATTGCCCTGGAAAATAAGGAAGGTCCAACAACATCGACGCGTGAGGGCGTTGGCGAAAACTAGCCAGTGACGGTTTGTACCCGCCAACGCCCGCGCGTTAATTGAGGCGTTAGGAAAAGATTACCAGCGGGGCTCGCGATTGCCGCCACCACCACCGCCGCCATAACCGCCACCGCCGCCGCGATTACCACCGTAACCGCCGCCGCGACCACCGCCACCGCCGCCGAAGCCGCGACCGCCACCACCGGAGCGATTTTCGCGCGGTTTGGCTTCATTGACGTTCAGCGCACGACCATTGACTTCCTTGCCGTTAAATTGAGCGATAGCTGCCTCGCCCTCTTCCTTGGTAGACATTTCGACGAAGCCAAAGCCGCGTGAGCGTCCAGTGTCGCGGTCTTCCACGACGCTCGCCGATTCAACCGTGCCAGCCGATGCAAAAAGCTCCTGCAAATCCTGACTTGAGGTCGCAAACGCGAGATTTCCTACGTAAAGTTTCATAGACATAAAGATGTACCTTTCCCCAAAGGGGGATAAAAGAAGCTGCGAATCGGATTGGCTTCGGTCGAACGGTAGGAGCGAAGGGCCGGTTTTCGGATGCTCTAAGAGCGCTTCTGAAGTTGAAATCAGCCTGCTCTCGAACTATCCAAAACGCCGGCGCTGTTGTTCTTTCTTGCGCGGGGCGCATCACCGTCGATGCGCGAGAGAAGGATTAACCGTGCGTCACTATGCACTATTTACGGCAAACTAGCAAGGCGTGACGGGGTGGCATCAGGTTGAGTTCAGTCGATTGGACTTACCGGGACCGCGCCATCACAGCGATTGCTACGCAGGCGCAAAGTTCCGGCGAATAGTAAGGACCAGCCTCAGTGATTCGGCCTTTGAGTTTGGCGACCATTGCGGGCGAGAACACCGCGGTCCCATTTCGGGCGACAAATTGCCACGACCTGGTAGTTGGCTAAAGCTGAAAAGTGGACCGTTGTTTACTGCGCATCACGCAACAAAATCACGTCGTCGGTTTGACTGCCGCGTGATAGGGCGATCTGTTTGCCATCACGCGACACCTGGAAAGCGAAGATTAATCCCGAATTGAAGTTGGTCAGTTGTTTGGCTTGATTACCATCGAGAGGAGCACTCCAGATGTTATCGGCATTACCATCGCCATTGCCGCGTGCGTCAGCATAAACGACTGCCCGGCTGTCGGGAGTCCATCCCAATCCGACATCGCGAAAGCCGACGGAAACTTCCAGCGTCTTGATTGGCTCGCCGCCGGCAAAGGGTATCACCGCAATCCTGTTGGCATTAGCTTGATCGTCAAAATAACGGAGCGCCACTAACTTACCGTCTGGTGACACCGCCGCCCAGGTCGAAGACTTATTGGAAAGTTGTTCCGGCGTGCCGCCTGCGAGGGGAACTTTCCAGAAGGTCGACTTTCCTTGTCGCAACGACCTGAACAGGACCCATTGACCATCCGGCGAACAGCCTGGTTGAGAATCAATCTCTGTTCCCTGAGTCAGTTGTTTTTGTTCACCACTCCCGAGATCCATTCTCCAAATGTTGAAATTGCCGGATCGATTCGAACTGAAGACAGCAGACCGGCCATCCGGAGAGACACATCCCAACCCTTCGACGTATGGGTCCGCCGTCAATTGCTTATTTGCCGAACCATCCGTGTTAATTGTCCAGATGTCTGATTGTTCACCAGATGGGGTCGTGTAGAGAATCCTTCCGTCTGCGGTCCAGGCAATACTATCTCCGTCATACTTGCCACTTGTAATCTGTTTCGCTTTACTCATATCGTCGCCGGAAGGCACTAGCCAGAGCTGGGCAGATTTGTCTGCCTGCACGGTCACGAGCGTCCTCGAGTCGGCTGTTAGACCAAGACTGCTGGTGCCATAAGCGTTTAGATCGTTGGTTACTCTTCGCACCTCGCCGCCTGGATAGGAGACGTACCAGAGTTGTGTGCCGGCGGAAATTAATTCCGGAACCGCGGCGACTATCAAACCGCTGCCATCGCCCAGCCAGAGAACGCGAGATACGGATACCCAGTTTTGAGAAGTGATCGGTTTTTCCGAACCGCCTGTAGCAGGAACTGACACCAGCGTCGCGGTTAGCTTGCCGCTATATGAACCGGCGCCGCATACGATTGTCTTTCCGTCAGGGGACCACGCAGCGCCGCCAATGAAGGAGAAGTAAGCAGGCAGTCTACGGGTCGCTATTTTCCGCTCGCCTGTTCCGTCTATGTTTGCCACCATCAAGTCGGATTCTGATGACGCTGGTCTGACAAAGGCGAGTTGGTTGCCGTCAGGTGAAAACGTCACCGGACTCGTCACTCCCGCCATTACGCGACGGGGCACTCCTCCCAACACAGGCACCTGATAAAGCGTTCCTAGAGGATCATCCTTGTCAAACAAGGAGTAAAAAATGTACTCGCCATCGCGGGAGAAAGTTGTACCACCTATCTTGGCCCCCAGGTCGGGCACGATCTTCACCAGGCTGCCCGTCAACACTTGTTTTACCCACAGGCTGTCTTTTCCCGATTCCGTCGTGCGAAAGACTACATACTTGCCATCGGGTGATATTGACGTATAACCCTTGATCGCAGCGTTACCAATTTTGCCGCCCGTGGTCAGGCGCATAATCTTCATCGTGCGAAACGGCGTCGCTTTGGCCGGAGCGAAAAACTTCATCCAGATAATCACCACACTACCGGCGAGCAGAATCAAGCCGGCCACCGTCAACGCTAATCCAAGTTTGTGCTTTTTGACTTCTCCCAGGATGATCTCAGTGCTGGAAGTTAGACGCGCAGCCGAAACATCACGCGTACTGGTTTGACCCCCAATTGTCGGCGTCATCAAAGCCTGAACACGCGACGGCCTTCCCTCTTCGCTACCCATGCTTGAAGGTGGAATCGTGGCATCGATCTGCGTATCGCCTTCCATTTCGCGGCGCAATTCCTTTAACTCAAGCGCAATATCCTGGATCGACTGATACCGCTCGTCAGGATCTTTCGCGAGGCAACGACGAATAATTCTTTGCAGCTCGGGCGGAGCCGATGGTGAGAAGTTTTTAAGCTGAGGCGCCGGCTCATAAACGATTTTGTAAAGCGATTGGACGTTGGATTCTCCTTCAAACGGCCTGCGTTTGGCCACCGCCTCAAAAAGCATGCAGCCGAAGGAAAATATGTCCGAGCGATGGTCAATCGCGCCGGTTTTTCCCTGTGCCTGCTCCGGCGACATGTAACCCACCGTACCCAACAGTCTTCCCGGTATTGAGTGTGGCTCCAGGGCCACTGTGGCCGCATCGCTTATCGTGCCTCCGTCTGGACCAGGCGTAGGAATCTCGATTAGTTTTGCCAAACCGAAGTCGAGAATTTTTGCATAACCATCACGCGTGATCATGATGTTGTCTGGCTTTAGATCGCGGTGGACGATCCCAGCCGCATGGGCTTTAGCCAGCCCGCCGGCGACTTGTTGCAAATACTTGAGAAGTTTTTTTAGCCCGGTGTGTTCGTAGTGTATTTTCTCGCGCAGTGTATTCCCTTCGACAAACTCCATGGCAATGAAGTTCAAGCCACGATGGGCGCCGATCTCATAGACATGGGCCACGTGCGGATGATTAAGGGCAGCCGCGGCTTTCGCTTCCTGGACAAAGCGAACCATGCGCTCGCGATTGACTGCCAATTCGGCAGGCAGAATTTTCAAGGCGATGTTCCGATCAAGCTTTGTGTCCCGTGCCAGATAGACTTCACCCATTCCGCCCTTGCCAATTTGGGACAGGATCTCATAGCGACCGATTTTTGTGCCGCGGGTGAGTGGCATCTTCAGAAGTCAATGTTCAGGTTATACCTGCCCGAATAAAAAAGCTGGATAACGAGGTCCTTTGGGCTAGTTATCGGCCGTCTTCTTTTCGCCGTCTTTGCTCTCTTTCTTCGGCACAGTTGGGCTGGCGAAATCCGGCAACGGATCATTCCAAAGATAATGATTAAACCAGGCGAGGTTATGATTCATGACGGCGCGCATCGCCTTGGGTTTTGTGATGCCGTGGCCGAAGCCTTTGTACACGATCATCTCCACGCGCACGCCTTTGTCTTCCAGAGCCTGACGCAGTTCGTAGGCATTGGCAATGGGCACGCGGCGATCGAGTTCGCCATGCTGAATGAGCGTCGGCGTACGCGCATTCTTGATGTAAGAGATGGGCGAGGTCTTCTGGTAGATCTCCGGGTCTTCAACTGGATTCTTGCCCAGGTAGTTGATGGTGAAGGGCGTGATGTCCGTGTTGTAGTAATAGGTCGACCAATCGGAAATACCCGCCCCTACCGATATTGCCACGAAGCGATTCGACGAGGC
>DASWDX010000064.1:0-5248 GCA_036395055.1 Pyrinomonadaceae bacterium
GCATTCTGCGCTATACGGCTCCTCAAGGCGATCGAGCAATAGACGCATAGTCGATTCTGGATTGTCGATCAAATCTACGTATCGGATTCGATGAACAACATCCGGGCCATAGGCCTTTTCAGCGTTTAAGCATGCCCTGACCGTTCGGAGCCAGTATTTATAAGCCTTTTCTTCATTAGCAACTAACGGGGTGCCGGCTACGCGGTGGAAATTCAGCATTGAGCGCACGACCGCGCCAACGTCTCGGAAGATATGAACGAAACGAGCGTCCGGAAACAGCTTACGCAAGCCACAAATGAAGAGGGAATATTCTGGCGTTCCATCGACCCACCGCGTCTTAGGACCCGACGCTGCACTTATAGCATCAAACCAACGCCCTTTAGGTTCCGACAGCGGCGCCTTGGGCCGACGCTTTCTTTCGAGATCCTTGCGATGAGAAACGATCAGATCGTTGATACTTTGACCAAATGCGGCGAACAATTCTTCCTCTTGAATATCCATGGCGCTCAAGATAGAGCGATCGCCACGCGCCGCGCCAACTTGATACGCCATAGCCACATTGATCGCGAAGTTTCCCATCCAATTTGACTCTGGCACTGGAAAAATATTAGGGTGCCGACCCAGACACCAAGTGAGAATGCTCGTTCCTGAACGCGGTGATCCCACGACAAAAATCGGCTTGTTTATGTTACGCTGCATGCAGACCCTACGGATTATTAGCCTTTTGGCGAGCAGTCAAGCTTTGAGCATGCTTACTGTAGGTGCTTTCTTTTCGAAGGCTACTTTTTGCACTTTGCCAACGCGGAACCGAATGCTTGTGGCGGCATCATAATTCGCATTTATCGGAGCCCACTTCGTATGTACGCTTTGCCCGATGGATCCGATCAAGATTAGTCCAGGCGGAGAGTTCTCTTTGGGAGGTAAAAACTTCGTGATTGAAGGTGAGGTGCCGGCAAGAGACCGACGTCCTTCTACCTCCGAGGCCTTTACGATTGTAAAAAGCGAGCCGTATCTGCGCGCTTATGAGGACCTCGCTTCGAACTTCTCACCAAGATCAATACTTGAACTTGGGATTTTTCAGGGAGGAAGCTACGTGTTCCTGGACAAGCTGTTTAACCCCTGCCGAATGTCCGCGGTCGAGATTAGTCCAAAGCCTGTGTTGCCGCTTTTACAATATCTCTCCCGTAACGCGAATCGTTTTGTTCACTTTGCTACGTCACAGCGCGATGGAGAAATGTTGAAACAGATCGTCCTAGGTGAGCTGGCGGATGAAGTGGATCTAGTGGTCGATGATGCGTGTCACGCTTATGAGGAGACAAAAGCGTCGTTCGAATTTCTCTTCCCGTTGCTGCAGCCCGGTGGCATTTACTTGATTGAGGACTGGAGTTGGGCCCACCACCCTAATTACCAATCACCAGATGCTCCTTTTTCCAACCGCCATGCTCTGTCTAACCTCCTATTCGAACAAATCATGCTGTTGGGTTCTACGTCCGTAATCTCTGAGATTCGTGTTTGGAGGTTTCTTTATCTGATCCGCAAGGCGAAGAGCGCGGTTCGTAGGACCGACGTGTCCCAGAATCTTGAGAGTGGATCCATTTTTGACCAAATACTAAGCCGTGGCCGAAAGTGGAGTTTGATCTGAGCCGGGAACACCGATTGTCTTTCGAGGATGGTTTAGAGTTGAGCGCGAAGTCGTCACGTTGAATTCTTCGAGTCCGCTTTCGCGGGCCGGCGGCGCATCAGGACACAAGCCCATTTTTGTTGATAGCAAACGGCGAGGCCAAGTGCCAACTCCGATCCCAGTTGACTCATCCACCCCGAAGCGATCGCCTTTTTTCATCGGATCCCGACAAATAAATCGCGGCCGAACATAAGACCATGTTCCTTGGCATCGAAAGTCCGAATTTCGGAAAAATTTCCTTTTTCCTCCATAATCGAGCGGACCCAATCACGGTCGATGTTCACTTTCAGCCTCTGTTTATATTGCGGTTCAGCTGAGTAGCCCATTTCTAAGAAGCAAAGCCGCTTCGTCTTAGTGAAGAGCCACTCCAGGCATTTAATTCCTCGTTCTACCGTGGTCTGAATCATCAGCCATTGAAAGACCGCAAACGCCGACGTGACATCAAAGAAGCGACCTTGTGTCTGCTCGAGATAATCAAAAGCGTCTTGGACGACGTAGCGAGTGTATCCCTCACGGAAGTAAGCATCCAAGATTTTGGCAACCGCGACATCGCCTTCGACCAAGTCCACACCTTCGGTATAAAATCCTAGGCGCCGAATGCGATCGCAAAAGTAGCCCGTATTACAACCAATATCGAGATAAGTAGGAGGATTTGGGGCGACTGCTGCGGGCAGACCTACATCTTCGATCACCTGCGCCATCAATTCGACTCTAGCCTTTGAGTCTGAACGGACGATTTTCCAGCTCGCGCACTCAGGCAATTCGTCAATCGGCTGATAAATCGCCTTTTCGCCAGGATGCGGTCCCTGCCGTTGCAGCCGTTCGAGCAAATCGCGTCGTGCTGTCGCTGTCATCTCGTCGCTGCATTGGGAACAAAGCGCGATTGTGACATCAGGCGCTGGGTGATCAGACGCCGGGTTTAGCAGGCCTGTTGAAGCCTCTCTTTGGCCACATTTTTCACATCGCAGTTTGAAAATCGTCTCCGTCACTCGATGATTTCTGAGGAGCTCCAACTGTGGGACAGATGGAGTAGAAACTATCGTTTCAAGTCCGCGCCGTGACGCGTCAAGCCAGTGCGGCACGATTTCTGGTCCGAAGAATTGAGCTTCTTCAAATGCTGCAACGGTTCCCTGAGATAACCCTTTAAGAATACTCATCGCCTCAGTTGTGGAAACGAAATGATGAAGCGGACAGGTCAGCTCGGGGCGCCGGCAGCCGAGAAGCCGCTGCACACGTAGCCTTTCGCGCTGCGCGAGTACAGGGGATTCGCTACAGGCGAAAGTCGCGACCGGTTGGCCGCGAGCAATCGCGGAATTGACTACTTCGATCAGCCGACTGGACTTACCGGAACCGGGTAGACCAGTGAAGACGTGGAGCGACATCGAGCCAATGTGCTATGGCATACCGGCAATGCAATGGAGGGGGCCCTGTTTAGAAAAGTCTTGTTCGCAACTGCAGCCTTCCGCTTCTGTTCTTTCCGCTTCCGTCCGCGATCATTGAGAAACGAGCGGCTGAATATCAGCCAGAGTCTCTCAGATAATCAGTTTGCTTTCGCAGGGCGGCGACGCATCCAGAAACTACCGTCGCCCCACCAAGGTGAATTCGCGAAGGTCGCTTTGAGATCTTCCATCGTTTGTTTTCCACGAGATCACAACGCGGCCTTGCCCGAAAGAAATAGTATTCGGGCTCGCACCGATTTTTGCCATGACGTCTCGCGTCCGCTTCGTGGTACTCACTCGTAAGACCCAGGATCAGCTTTTCGCTGCGATAGCAATGTCTTGCTGTTTCGCTATCGCCGATGGCGCCGGGCTGTTAAGGTGGTCATCGCTAAATAAGAACTCTAGCCTTTTACGCGCGGCGTCGGTCGAATACAGAGTGCGTGTTTTCGTGATACCATTCTCAGAAAGTCGCGTCCAAAGTTCTTCCGATTCGTAAAGCTCAACGAGTGCCCGGGCAAATTCTTCAGGCTCATTGGCGACGAGAATGTCTTCGCGATCCTGAAGTTCCATGCCTTCGATAGCCAGAGATGTTGCAACCACTGGCACACCAAAAGCCATGCTGTGGTTGATCTTGCCTTTCACGCCAGCCCCAAATCGCAGCGGCGCAACGGATAACTTTACACTATCAAAGAACGGACCAACATCTCGCTGTAATCCTGCGACAACGATCCTCTCATTTGCCAACGCGGCAACTTCTGGCGGCGCCTTGTCGCCGATGATATAAAATTTGGCGTCGCGCAGATGTTCGCACACCAGAGGATAAATCTCCTTCACGAAGAAGAGAACCGCGTCGATGTTTGGCTTGTGTTGGAACCCGCCAATAAAAAGCCAATCTCGCCGCAGCCCGAACGGGGTCTTCGAGCCCGGCACCTCGACAATCGTTGAGACGATCTCAATGGACTTATCTGGCCTGGCCTCGCGGAGAAGCTTCTGCTCCACGCTGCTCACCACCCAGGTCTCATCGGCTTGGTCAATAAGATCGTATTCCATCTCTTCGTGCTGGCGGGCCTTTTCTCGCGTCTCTGGGTTGCTCGTGATCTGGGCCTCTCGATCAGTGCGAACAAAATGTAGATCGACCGTATCAAAAATGATGCGGCTTCGCGGCGCGTACAGCCGAGTATCCGCGATATGTTTACGGGCAAAGTCGCACCGACTTAAGATCACAGCGTCGAACTCGGGGCCGTGGGAAATGAGATAATCGCGCACTTTTTTGAAATAAGGGTGGTAAATGATTTCAATCCCACGCTTTTGCAATTCGTGTCCGTAAGGCGAGATATTCGCAAGATTATCAGGAACAAATGTCACGCGATGGCCCAACTGATGAAGGATGTTAAGAATATGGAACATCCGGACTGATCCAGCGTCCTTATCGGACATTGGAAGATGGTGGTCGATCACCAAAATGTTTTTCCGGCCAGGAGGGGGCTGATGCAAAAACGCCGAATCGCCAGGAGCCGGTTTTGCCATCAGCTCAGCGGTCCAGGTTTCGGCGAAGGTCGAGCGATTGATCTCTTGATGTTTTTTTGTGCCCGTAGAGAGATCAATGCCCCCGGTCACACCTTCGTAGTGAATGACCTCACTGAGCGGCTGATACAATACCTTGTAACCGGCCCGGCGAACTTTGAAGGCCAGATCGGTATCCTCGTAGTAGGCGGGCGCGTAGCGCGAATCGAACCCGCCCAGGCTGTGAAACAACTCCTTTGGAATCATCAACGCTGCTGCTGAGCAATAATCAACTTCACGCAGATAATTGTACTCGGGTTTTTCTGGATCATCAGATTTGCCATAGTTCCATCCCGATGCATCGCGCCAGATGATCCCGCCTGCTTCCTGCAATCGGCCATCTGGATAAAGAAGTTTTGAGCCAACGATGCC
Source organism: Pyrinomonadaceae bacterium (assembly GCA_036395055.1). Classification (GTDB taxonomy): domain Bacteria; phylum Acidobacteriota; class Blastocatellia; order Pyrinomonadales; family Pyrinomonadaceae; genus PSRF01. Next base: position 5,056 of record DASWDX010000064.1, read on the forward strand.
GGCGCGCGGCTCCTCGGCAAAAGTATTGATTAGCGCCGTTAGCCAGCCTGGCCTTACAAGTGTGTCGTTATTCAAGAAGACGACGTATCTGCCGCGCGCGGCTTCTGCGCCGCGATTGCACGAGGCGATGAAACCCGAATTCGTTTCGTTGCGCAGGTAGACAACGCCTGGCATGCGCGGGACAGCCTCCGCG
>DASWDX010000065.1:0-11441 GCA_036395055.1 Pyrinomonadaceae bacterium
GCCAGCGTGTACCCGTGCCAGTTGTTCCTGCGAGGTACCCATTGCATCCACACATTCCCGTACATGATCTCTGGTGGCTGGCGGCCGGCGGAGGCGCAAGCTATGGCGCTCGGTATGTGACCCACAAAGTTCGCATGGTGCGCAGCCTGGGCCGGCGTTCCCACACTGTCGATCCAACAGCAGAACTGCTGCGGCTGCAATCTATGTATGGCTACAACGCGCATTCACTGGTGAGCATCGCGCCGGGAGCGATGACCTGGACCATGCCAGGAATAGACGGCTGCATAATTTACGGTGAATTTGGAAGAGTATGGCTGGCGGCCGGCGATCCACTGGCAAAACCCGAAGAAATCAGAGCATTAGTCAAAAGCTTTATGACCGCCGCCAACAAAGCCAAACGCATCGCTGCCCTCGTACCGGTAACAGAACGCTTTGCACGCGAGGGGATTCAACTCGGCTTGAGCGCAATCAAGATCGGCGCGGCGCCTTACTTTGACTTGAGAGTGTGGCAGCCTCGCGGCAATGCAGCCAAGAAGATGCGAGCGGGCGTTAACCAGGCGTCGCGGGCGGGAGTTCGAATTGAGAGTGTTGTCAGCTTCAGCAAGGAACTGAGGAAAGAAACTGCAGAGTTGTGCCTCCAGTGGTTCAAGACGCGACGCGCGGCAACAACCTTCGGCTGGCTTTTAGCGCTCGATCCGTTTCTCAGGGCGGACCGAAAGAAGTTGTTCACCGCGCGCGATGCCAATGGTCGTTTGGTCGGCTTGCTGGCGGCAAGTCCGATTCCAGCTCGCGACGGCTGGTATCTGGAAGATGTGTTGCGCGCTCCGGACGCGCCACGAGGCACTGCTGACCTGCTGGTTTTCGAGACTTTACAGCGACTCAAAGCAGAAGGCGCCACTATGGCAACTCTCGGAACAGCGCCGCTCGCCAGAGAAGGCGAGGATGACATTTCAACTCATGATCACCCGACGATTGAACGCGCTCTGGGACTCGCGGCAAAGCGTTTGAGTGCGTTTTATAATTTCGAGGGCTTGAGAAGATTCAAGTCGAAGTTTGTAGCCAGTCGATGGGAGCGAGTATGCGCTGGTGCAGCATGGAGTGCTGGTGCCAAGCCGTGTCGCTCATGCATTGCTACGCGCTATTGTCCCCGGCGGTCTCAAGCAGTTTCTCGCCAGACTATCTGTAATGTTGAGCTTCACATTACAGATCTAATGTTGAGTACGCAGTTATGTAGAGTCAGATTGCCGTCGCCCTTCAAAGAGAGCCGCATTGTGTTTTTCACTTCACATTATTGAATAGCATAGGAGCGATGCCGTTCTCGGCACCTAAAAACTCTTTTGAGGAGGTTCTATGCTTGACACACTCTTTCCGAAGGTTTCCAACAAATGTTTAGCGTTACCGGTGTTCGGACCAGTAATCGAAGATTTCGTTGGCTGGCTGGTGCAGCAGGATTACACGCGCCCACGTATCCGCAACATGCCTGTGACAGTTCGAAGACTGGACCGATATCTACGTCGCAAGGGGATTCACCGCGTTGACGATCTCGGCTCTCAAACGCTTCATCGTCATTGGAAAAGTTTGCGGCGCCGCGTTCCAACTGAAGCGGGAGCAGTTCATGTGATGGAGCGATTCCTAAGATTGCGCGGAGTCGTGGAATCTTGCGAAGTCTCAACGCCAACATCGCTTCAACTAGCAGAGTATTCAGAATACCTGCGCGATGTGCGAGGGTTGAGGCCCGCCAGCATCCACGAGCAGGTAACAATCGTGGCGCAATTTCTCGCTCACATAAGCTTCGACAAAGCCCCGCAACGACTGGCCACCATAGACTCCGGTGATATCGAGGGCTACGTACGCAAGATTAGTAAGTCGATCAATCGCGCAACGCTTCGAGACAGAATCGGCAAGTTCCGTCTCTTTCTGCGGTTCCTGGCGGCAAAGGGCAAAGTTTCTTCTAAACTGGCGGACCAGATTGATTTGCCTCGTGTCTATCGGTTTGAAAAGCTTCCTCGCACTTTGGGCTGGAAGACAGTTCAGGCCCTGCTGCGATCAATCCCAAAGACCACGGTAAAGGGACTACGTGACTACACAATGATTTTCCTGATGGTCGCCTACGGCCTGAGGGGTTGTGAAGTGGCAGCACTAACGCTCGATGATGTGGAGTGGAAGAAAGGTCTGCTTCGCATACGTCAGACTAAGACCAACAACGAACTCAATCTGCCGCTGACAGATGAAGCGGCAAGGACGCTGATCGATTATCTTCACCGGGTTCCACGACCGGTCGGCGCTCGCCACCTCTTCTTTCGCCTGTATGCGCCAATCCGACCGATCAGCCGCGGGGCGCTGACCTCAGCTTTTGAGACCTGGGCCCAACAGAGTGGGTTAGGTATTCCTTTCAAAGGTCCGCACTGTCTTCGCCACACCTATGCGGTTCATCTATTGAAACAAGATACCTCGTTGAAAACTATTGGCGATCTGTTAGGTCATCGCTCCACGACGAGTACTGCCGGATACATTCGTCTGGCCACCGAAGAGCTACGACAAGTCGGGCTCGCGGTGCCCCAAACCAGTGGCAAGAAAGGAGGCCGTCATGAAAACTAAACACCGCTCAACCATAGGACCAGTGATCCGCCGTTACGTTACTCTCAAGCGCTCTCTGGGGTTCAATTTCATCAAGCAAGCGAACATCCTCTTGTCATTGGACCAATTCCTGACTGACAGAAGGAACAGCTTTCGCGACCTTACGGCTGAGGCTTTCTTCGAATGGTGCAAGGGCTTCACCAAACTGAGCAGCGGTGAACTCCAGAGACGGATGCAAGTAGTTCGCAGTTTTTGCCTCTATCGCCGTCGTAGTGAGTCGGATTGCTTTGTGCCTGATAAATCTACTTTTCCCGCTTGCCATCAACCACTGCGACCTTACATCTTTTCCGTATCAGAAATAGGGCGGCTTCTCGACCAATCCAACCACCTCACAAGACACCCGCATTCTCCCTTACGGCCCGAACTCTTCCGGCTGATTGTTGTGCTGCTTTTTACAACCGGACTCCGGCACGGAGAACTGTTGCGTCTTACCGTAGCGGATTATGATCCGACTGACGGAACCCTATTCATCCGGGAATCAAAGTTCCACAAGTCACGGCTGTTGCCTCTGCGCGACGATGTTCGCGGTGAAGTCGAGCGCTACCTCGAGGTCCGTCGCCGTTGGCACCTTCCGGTGACTCCCGAGACACCGCTAGTTTGGAATCGCGCCAAACTGGAGCGTGCTTATTCGCATTGCGGTGTTTGGCTGAATGTGAGACTGCTCCTTAAGATGGCGAACATCCAGAAGCCGGATGGTCGGTTGCCACGCGTCCATGACTTCCGTCACAGCTTTGCTGTTAACGCACTACTTCGCTGGTATCGATCGGGTGTTGATGTGCAGTCAAAACTGCCGTACTTGTCGGCCTATATGGGCCACGTCAATATCGAATCCACCTACTACTACTGGCACTTTGTCGAACCGCTTACTTCCCTGGCCAGTTCCCGATTTGCCAACCATTACGGAGCTTTGGTGAGTCCTGCCGCAAAGCGGAAAGGAGGCTCGCGATGAAATCCAAGTCACCAAATGCATTGGCTCTTGCTGTGCGTGATTTCTTCGGTGAGTTTCTGCCCAGTGTCCGAAGTATGAGTCCCCACACCATTGCAAGCTACAGGGACAGCCTCGTACTGCTCCTGCGATTTGTTGCCGCCGAGCAAGGCCGCAGTGTCGCGGCGTTGAACTTCAAGGATATTGGCGCGCCACAGATTCTCTCCTTCCTCTCTTACCTGGAAAGCAAACGCCACAACACCGCGACAACGCGCAACGTCCGGCTTTCAGCTCTCCACGTCTTCTTTCGCTATGTTGCGGGGCAGCATCCCGACCGGCTTGAGCAATGCCAGCGGATATTGCTTATTCCTTTCAAGCGAGCACGCCAACGCACCGTAGAATACCTGGAGTATGAAGAGATCGAGCAAGTCCTTTCGGCAGTAGACCACTCGACGCGCGATGGCCGACGTGATTACGCTTTGTTGGCTGTGCTGTTCAATACCGGCGCGCGCGTTCAAGAGATCCTCGACCTCCGCACCTGTGATCTGCAACTCACGAAGCCTTTTCAAGTGCGTTTACTTGGTAAGGGTCGGAAGGAGCGCTTTTGCCCATTGTGGCCGCAAACCGCTCGCCTGCTGCGCAGCTTCTGTAAGGAGCGACTTCTCGAACCGCAATCAGAGCAGCGCGTCTTTTTGAATCATCGAGGCGAGCCGCTTACTCGGTTCGGAGTGCGTTACTTGTTGCGCAAGTATCAGGACCGCGCCAAGGTTCACGTTGCCGGCCTTCAAACCAAAAGACTGCATCCGCACAGCCTTCGCCACAGCGCCGCTGTTGCTCTCCTGAAATCGGGAGTTGATCTTTCTACCATAAGCCAGTGGCTTGGTCACGCTAGCCCCAGCACAACAAACAAGTACGCCACTGTCGACTTGGAGATGAAACGCGATGCCCTGGCCAGGGTAAAACCGATTCGAGGACAACGTCGTGCTGTTTGGCGCAGCCGCTCAATCCTCGATTGGCTTGAGGCGCTATGATAATCCTGAATTCCGAAGTTGAATTTGGTTAATCCTTTCAGAGATTGAGCTGGCGAGCGCGCGAGTATACCAGCGCGGGCCAGCCCCTCGCGAGAATCTGAATAAGTTTTAGAAAGTGTTGAGTGGGAGTGATCCGCGCCAGGTTAATCCAGGCGACCATGCGCCGAGCCATGTCACTGGGAAAAAGTGCTCAGATGAACTGCGAAATTTCCGTTAATTGACCGGGCGGCGAGAAACCTCAGCGCCACTTTGCCCCCGTTTCAGCAATAAACCGGGCCGCTGCGCATCAGGCATCCGGTTTGCTTTTTGCACTTCATTCATTGTCTGGGCATTTACTACCGGCCATGACAATTAGTCTGGCCCTACCATTTTCTGCTAGTCATTTCTTTACTTGGCCGAAAGGAGGCTAAGATGCACAAAAACGAAATCAGCGAAAAGGGGCAGGATGAGTTGTCCCGCGCCCATTTCTTACGCCCGACGCGACGTGAATTTCTGGGTGCAACGGCACTATCAGTCGGCGCGCTCGCCACCGGCTTCTCAACTATCTCTTCGCTCGCACAGCACGGTGGCGGCACAGTTACCCGCAACCTGTTGAACATCCCGCCCGTATACTACCCGTCCATCGGAGTCGCTTCAGCTCCCGCGACAGTGAACCTCGGCGGCGGAAAGATGTCTTCCGTGTTGGCCTATAACGGCTTCTTCCCCGGCCCGACGTTCCGCGCGAACAGGGGCGACTCCGCGAGCGTGCAGCTCACGAACGCTCTGACTGAGGAGACTACGATTCACTGGCACGGCATGATTGTGCCCACGAGCGCAGACGGTCATCCGATGGACGCCGTCGCACCCGGCGGAACTTATCTGTATCAATACCCGATCGTGCAGCGAGCCTGCATGAACTGGTATCACCCGCACCCTCACATGCTGACCGGCGAGCAGGTCAACCTGGGATTGGCAGGAGCTTTCATCATCAACGACGCGGAGGAGGCAGCGCTCGGACTTCCCTCCGGGCCTTTCGAGGTCCCGCTCGTGATCAGAGACGCCATGCTCGACAGATACGGGAACCTAATCTATAAGCCGAAGACTGGAGGTTTTGAAGGAGACATTTCGCTCGTCAACGGCACGCTCAATCCGAAGCTCGAGGTTCAGGCCACCCTTTATCGCTTCCGTGTGCTCAACGGCGCAAACGCGCGACTCTTTAAGCTGGCGCTGAACAATGGAACTCAGTTCACGCTGATCGGGAATGATGGAGGGTTACTTAGGACGGTGTCTCGGGTGGGTCAGATCGAATTCTGCCCCGCTGAGCGACTCGATCTTTTGGTTGACTTCACCGGACTCTCAGTGGGCACGAAGGTGATGTTGCAGGACCTCAACTCGGGTTGGAATCTGCTTGAGTTCGTAGTTGTGGGCACAGCAAGCAGCGGCGGAGTTGTCCCCAGTGTATTGCCGGCGATCGAAACGCTCGTGGGGCCAACCATGCCGACGCGCACGTTCAGCTTCGATGGCATGAGCAAAATCAATGGGAAAGTCTATGACATGAACCGAATTGACTTTGAGGTGCCTTTCGGACAAGTCGAGCGCTGGCGCTTTATTACCAAGGGCAACGGCCCGCACCCGGTGCATGTTCATGGCGCGTCGTTTCAGGTTAAGTCGCGCAGCGGCGGACGCGGAACGCTCTTCCCTTGGGAAAGTGGCTGGAAAGACACGGTGCTGGTACAAGACTTCGAGACCGTCGACGTGCTCATCCGCTTTGATGGTTACCGCGGCATCTACCTGCTGCATTGCCACAAGCTGGAACACGAAGACATGGGAATGATGTCGAACTTCAGGGTCATCTAAGTCGAGAGCATTCCGGTAATAGGTGGGCCTTCTTACAGGCGGCCCACAGGGTCCTTAGCTGCGCGCGCGCCGCTCATCTTCAGCACGTAGAGTCGTCTGCAGACGGGGTGCATGAGATTGCGCCAGCGCGAGAGGGGCCGCTCAGTGACGATCTCGAAACCGAAGGAATCGAAGAGTGACCGCCATTCTGATTCGAGCCGGAATGTACAAGAGCCGGTGCGTCCGCGCCACTGGCGATTGTGAAGCCAGCAAATGAATAATTAGAGTTAGTTATGTGGAGTCGTTTTCAGAAGAATCCAACTAGTATCAGGTTCGATAACAACGACTCCACATTACCCCGGTCTCAACATTAGAGTCCTGCGTTCAATCAGGCGCTGAGATTCAGAACAAGTTTTCGGGTTTAGGTTCTGAGTTTCGAGTTAATGTCTGACGAGCGTTCTCGAATTTAACTCGAACTCGCGAAACCTGACACATCGCTACCGTTGGCGATGTATTGAGTTCCTTTTGTTTTTCAGAAGGCCGGCATTCGCGCTACTGCAATGCTTCCGAGTATTGAGAGAAACGGAAAGATCTCGACCGCATAGCGCGGTTCGGGATTCTCCAGCGTCGCGAAGAAACCAAGCCGTAGAAAAATCATCAACGTGGCTAACAGCACCCACTGCTGCGAAATAAAGTCGCGTCGCCGCCATAAGAACCACCCGCCTGCGATTCCCAGCACCGTGTAAATAAATGTTAATGCGGCAAACAAGGGCAGCCAATACTGTTGATGAATGTCGTAGTCGAGATCGTCGAGCGGAAGAAGCTCGCCTTCGAACGGGTAGTATTGCGAGTGAGTATCGAACCAGAGTGAGTGAGCGCGTTTGAGCGGCAACCAAACGTAATACCGACCCGGATTTCGCGCGATCCGCTCCTGTGCGATCCTGGCAAAGCCGGCGTCTATCTCCGGCGTCATTTCTACAGCCTGATCCGCAGGCGACTTTTCGTCGTCCTGATCAGTCGTATCGCCTTCATCGCTCTCCTCACCTTCATCAGTCTCGTCACCCTCGTCGGCCTCCTCAGCCGGCGACGCTTCGTTACTCGGCTCAGCAACTTCACTCGGCTTTTCTTCTGGCTGATCTGTTGAAGGAGTCTTCGCCACTTGTGAATCCGAACCAGTAGTAAATAGTTCCGCCTCTTCAGAAGGATGGTTATATTTCCCCAACAATGCGGCCACCTGCTGCTTTTCCTCAGCAGAGTCAAAGGCGCTATCGGGAACGTCAGTTAGCTTGATGGGGGATGTTTCCAACGCCCAAAGCACTGGCCCAATATGGCGGCTGTCGTCTATCCAGGTTCGCAACCAGGCCAGGTAACCACGCGGTACGAATTCGCCAGGCATCTCAGCGTGGGCCGGAGCAAGCGGCTGAAAAAGATGAAACACGCGATAGTTGCGAACAGTCCAGGGAACCAGCACCAAACAGAAAGCCAATGAAAACACCGCGCCGAAATAGGATGTCCGTGCGGATCGGTAAAGGAGTTCCTCTCGCTTCGTATTGAGCTCTACATCGCCGGGACGCCCGAGTAAAGAAACGATCAACGTGATTCCTATGGCTAAGGCGAAAAGACCGCTGTCGGGCCGAAATAAGACAGCAACTCCTGAAATCAAGCCGGTCGCTAGCCATAACCCCAAGGCATTTCTTTGCCTGATTGCCCCCAAGGCCAGTGTTGCCGTCAAACACATCGCAACTGCAAAGAAAATGGTCAGCGTTTCAGTGAGAATTGTCGCCACGTAGATCGTCGTGAACGGGCAAACGGCAGCAAGTGCCAATGCGGCAATTGAGGTGCGCCGCTTCCGTTTTTCATCGGGCTCCCAGAAATAAGCAACCAATGAGATCAGCGCGCAGGATGCAGTGTCGATAAGCGCCTGAACAATGCGCACGGCGGTGTTGTCACCATGACCAAATACTGAATAGATGCCGGCGAGAAAAAGTGGATAACCCGGAAGACGTATCAGCGAAGGCACATACGGCGGTTTGATCTCGTGGGAATACACATGCTGTTCCAGCACGTTGCGCGCAATCTGAGCATAGACCCTGCCATCATCTGGTGTGTCGTTCGCATAGAACCTCGCCACTGCCACTCGAAAAGAAAACGCCACCGTCAGCAGCAGCACATACACGAGCGTTCCATTCCGCTTACCCCTTCCCTTGCCTTCCCGCTTGCCGCTACGCTTTTTCGCCATGAATAAATTCCCTTGTATCAGGGTTGTGCTTCAACCGTCGCTTTTCGATCCAGCTTACCCCAACCGACGGTTGTTCCACGTGCCGCCACTGCTACACTTTTGATCATGACGTAGTACATCACCTGGCGGTAACAGAAGCGCTGCAAAAACAGCCACCAAAGCAAGCGCCAGTGTTCCTTCTTCTCCAGCATAAATGCGAAAGAAGCGGCGACCCAGTCGATTGCCAGAAACAGAGCGTAATAGAAGAGCACTTGTTGAAGCGCAGTCGACGAATAGCCCTTTGGTTGTTGCAAGCGATCCAATCCCGCAACCACCAGCGTGTAGACGAGCATCAGATCCATCGCCGGTGAGATCAGGGGGAACAGAACCTGAAAAATCCAAACATTTGGCAGGGCAATGAATCCGAGCGCGCCGTAACGTGGACGAAGCAACGCGTCCAGATGTTTTCGCATACACTGCAAAGTGCCAAAGGCCCAGCGGAATCGCTGCCTGGCGAGCGTGTGCAGGCGATCAGGCGCTTCGGTCCAGGCGATGGCATCTTCTTCGTAACCGATGCTGTAACCCATGCGACGGATGCGCAACGTCAAGTCCTGATCCTCTGCCAAGGTATCGGATTGAAAGCCTCCGGCCTGCTCGATCAATTCGCGGCGCCACGCGCCCACCGCACCCGGTACTACCGTGATGCAGTTCAAGCTCGCAAAGGCCCGCCGGTCCATGTTCTGCGAGGTAATGTATTCAAGCGCCTGCCAGCGGGTCACGATGTTTATTCGATTGCCGACCTTGGCATTGCCGGCGACGGCACCCATTCTGGGATCAGAAAAACGATGAGCCAGCGCGCTGACGGTCTGCCGTGCAAACAACGTGTCAGCATCAAGGGCGATTACTATTTCACCTTTCGCATATCTCAGCCCCACGTTGAGAGCTGCAGCCTTGCCTCCTGCGGCGGCCGCGAAAAGCCTTACGCGCTCGTTATTTGAAAAATTCTCACGAACTAGATCGCTAGTGTCATCCACTGACCCGTCGTCAACGACAATGATTTCGTAATTTTCATAGTCAGAAGCCAACAGACTGTTGATTGTGTTTTTGATCACCAGAGCCTCGTTGTATGCCGGGACAATAATCGACACCGACGGCGAATATCCTTTCCCCGCATGACTATGTTGGCGCCGGCGCGAGCGAAGCCACTGGGCCAATGCCAATGCACCGATAAAGATAAACCGCCCGAGTCCGAGTGCAATGCCAATCACAAATATCCACTGAAGTGTCCAGCCCATCGTGGAAAGAAAAAAGAAAGCGATGGCGTTAGACCTGGTGAAGACACGCTCCCCTGGTGGAATCGGCGGCATTACCTGATCTCTGGAGAGTCCGGCCAATTCCGAGACGAGCACGAAGCGAAAGCCGCGCGCACGCAATTTGTGAATTAACCCAGGCAAAGCTGCAACTGTCGCTGAACGATCACCACCGGAATCGTGAAGCAAAACGACCTGGCCGCGAGTCTCCGGGTTGTTGTCCAGGGCGCGTTGAATAGTGCGGTCGATAATTTCGCCAGCAGTCACCGGAAGCTTCCAGTCGTCGGGATCGATCCGCACTCCCAGCATCAGGTAACCCAACTGCTGGGCCCGAAACGCCGGCTCGACTTCCTGTGGTTTGTCGGCTTCGGCATCGCCAAAATACGGTGGGCGAAAAAGTACCGTCGACCTGCCTGTTTCCGATTCGATAAGTCGCTGAGTAGCATTCAACTCCAGATCGGTTAACGAACCGGGAACTTCACCGAGATTCGGATGCGTAAAAGTGTGATTCCCAATCTCATGGCCCTCGTTAACAATTCGGCGCAAAAGATCGGGATAGGACTGTCCGTTTTTCCCAATCACAAAAAACGTAGCCGGCACGCTTTCGCGTTTCAGGATGTCGAGTATTGCCGACGTCCATCTCGGATCCGGGCCATCGTCAAACGTGAGCGCGATCAGTCCGGGGTGATCGCCGCCACGCTCAATAACGTAGGAAGAAGGTGTGGAAACAAATTCTTCGCCTTTTATAAATCCGCTCGACGGATCAATGTCCAGATTGCGCCAGCCATCCTGTGGGCGCGACACCACTTTCAGCAACTCTCCGGCACCTTCAAAATCGACATCGTAGCCGTAAACAATGCGACGCAAAACCTCGGGCGAACTAACCGTTGACGTCCCGAGAATCGACCAGATTGAAGGGTCCTCGGATCCGAGTCGCCAAACAGCAAAACCGGCGGGCTTGTAGCCGCTGGCCGCGCGCATCTGGTTGTATGCGGTGACCCCATCGAGGAACCAAACTTTGTGGTGCGTTTCGTCTTCTTCGTCGTATTCGAAATAGGGAGTGCGAGAATCGGGGTCAAAAAGGATTTTTGCTTCTGACTCTCGAGCCGTGATAAGCGCCTTTTGACAGGTAACTTCGTCGGCTTTCTTTTCGTCTTCATTCCAGTCGTAGCCGTAGTTTCCCAGCGCGATGATCGTTTTCGCCGCATCCATTTGGCGCATCCGGCTAACGAGGTTCTGCTCAAACCACGTTTGCGAAGCTATCGGGCCGGAAAGGCTGCCGGCCCAGTGCTGGTCGTAAGCCATTAGGATCAGATAATCACTCGCGGCCGCATAGCTTTGGTAGTTCCAGTCAGGATCATCGAAAGGAACCGTTTGTAAAACTGTCAGACCTTTGGGCGCAAACACGTCATGCAACTCATGCATGAAAACAAGCAGGTCGGCCTGGGATGCTTTTGGCGGCTCTTCAAAGTCAATACAGACACCGCCAAATTTATTTCCTTCAA
>DASWDX010000066.1:0-4300 GCA_036395055.1 Pyrinomonadaceae bacterium
ACCGGAGGTAGCACCCTAATCATTCCGGGGCTACGCCCCTGAGTTGGGGCATAGCCCCTGATTCCATCAACTCTAGCCGGAAGGGCACAGCCCTTCCGCACATCGGGCGGCACAGCCGCAAACCGCGTTTCCACACAGTCGCTGCCGCTCCCGGTTCCGATTTGTGCGGTCCTGCTCCCTCAGTTTGTTCCCTGTCATTATCAATTGGGGTATCTGTGAATAAAAACTCATAAGCTCTTGGTTTCTCTGCAACATTTTCAGCGCCTTCGCGCTGAATCATTCAACCAGCCGCGAAGCGGCGGCATTGAATAGCCCAGTGCGTGAGCGCGGGGATCCGCAGGAGTTTGCGCAGCGAGTGATTGAGTATTATGGCGAGCCAATCAGTTCAGCTCAGGCTTCATGATAATCTTAATGCATTCGCTCTTTTCATTCTTGAAAGTCTTGTATCCATTGGCCGCATCACTGAGACGAAGCCGGTGAGTTATTACGAATGACGGATCAATGCGTCCATCGCTGATCAATTTTAGCAGCGGTCGCAGATACTTGTGCACATTTGTCTGGCCCATCTTGAAGCTGAGACCCTTGGAGAACGCGGCCCCGAATGGGAACTTGTCAAGAAATCCGCCATACACCCCGGGAACAGAAACAGTGCCGCCCTTTCGACAGGCGCGAATTGCTTGTCGCAAGGCATGGGATCGATCGGTAGCGAGATAAAGCGCTGTTTTCGCGCGGTCGTAGAGCGCGTCGATGGTGGTCCCATGAGCCTCAAGTCCGACGGCATCAATGCAGGAATCCGGCCCGATACCGCCCGTCATGTCGCTCAACTTGTCGAATATCTCCTCGTCATCAAAGTTTAGAGTTTCCGCTTTACCGTCCTCGGCGGCCATACGCAGTCTTCCCGGTACGTCGTCAATCGCGATCACGCGCTCGGCGCCGAGCAGATAAGCGCTCTTGATCGCAAACTGGCCCACTGGTCCGCAACCCCAAACGGCAACTGTGTCTCCAGGCTGAATGTTGCAGTTCTCGGCTGCCATGTAACCAGTCGGAAAGATGTCGGAGAGAAAGAGAACCTGCTCGTCACTCAATTCGTCGGGAATCGGTAAAGGACCGACGTCGGCAAATGGCACGCGCACATACTCGGCCTGACCGCCCGCGTAGCCGCCCATCATGTGGGAATAGCCGAAAAGCCCTGAACCGGAAAACCCGTACAAGGTCTCGGCTGTTGCCGCGTTGGGATTTGTATTGTCACAAGCTGACCACAAATCTTTCCGGCAAAAGAAACATTTGCCGCAGGCTATTGTGAAAGGGACAACTACACGGTCGCCCTTTTTCAATGTTCGGACCGCGCTGCCGACTTCCACGACCTCGCCCATGAATTCGTGGCCAAGGATGTCGCCCTTTTCCATTGTTGGAATGTAGCCGTCGTAAAGATGAAGATCAGAACCACAGATCGCCGTGGTAGTGATTTTCAAAATCGCGTCATGAGGATTGATAACGCTCGGGTCGGGCACGCTCATGACTTGAATGTTCTTCTTGCCCTGCCAACAGACTGCTTTCATTTGTTCTCCCAACTAATCCACTTGTGTACTCGCAGCTTCTTCTTTACTAGTGATTTGCGGGTTGCCGATCCCCGCCCTCTTTGTCTGCTTAATAGGCTCGGCTTCCTCGGCGCGTCCAGAGGACTGCCCCGCAACAGCCGCAATCTCTCCGGCTTCCATCAGTTGTTTGAAGCGACGCAGATCTTCTTTTATTAACTGCGCAGGCTGGGCGCCCAGAAGTTGGGCTAAAGTCGCGCCGAGGTAACCCGCGGGCGGGTTGTAATTCATTGTTACCCGCACGTAAGTGCCGTGACCTTCGGGACCTTTCTGAAATCGAACCGAGCCAGCATTCACAACGTCGGCGTTTTCCAGCGAGCGCCAGGCGATAAGTTCGTTTTCTTTCTCGTTATAAATCTCTGCATCCCACTCCACCCGAGTTCCATCGGTGGCTTTCGCGACCCAATGTGACTTTCCGTTGCCCAACTCGGTCACTGACTCGAGGTTCTTCATAAAGAGCGGCAGATTCTTGAAGTCTCGCCAAAAGGCGTAGAGCTCTGCCGGTAATCTCTCGATTGCTATTGATGTCTCGATATGAACGTCGCGCGCGACTGTGGCAGTTACGTCGGTCTTCTTTATTATCCTGGCGGCGGCGTACGCGACGCCGACTCCGGCAAGGACTAATCCGCCGGTGACCAGCGGATGTTTGGTCGCTTTATCGTAGAGACCACTACTTTCATCAGCACCGCCTCTACCATCAATAACTTCCTGCGTCAAAGGTGTTTCCTTCATTTCAATTTCTCCCACCTGTTTTTAATGGAAACTACTTGTTTGCCGAGCCGAGCTCAGCCTTCTTCCGATGTTGTTCTGCGAGCATGTCTGATGGCGTCAGCAACGCGGCCGCCGATAAACTCAGGCGGGGAACACTAAAAGAACATCTGATAGCGTTGCGACCTGAACCCTTCGTATCCTCATCAGAATTTTGTTTGTACGTAAGAAAGCCAACAAGCAAGTCAAAGGCCAAGCAGCTAAGCCAGCCGACGAAAACTGCTGTGTAAATTAAGCAAATAAATTGTCATCAACGAAGAATCCTTCATCGATGACTCACCGTTCCCCTGGCTTTCATGCGTATTGTTTCATGACAGGCGGACCTCTTCTTTGCGTCATTGTCGGTCTAGTGGTTGCTGGCCTTCGCCGTCTTACGCGACTGCGTATCGCCTTCGCCGGAGTTTATGTGTTCACCCAGGACTTCGGACTTCTTCGTGCTGGACATCTGCGTCGTGGGGTCGTGTTTCAGTTTGACGTTCTCGGATGGCGCCACGCTCTATGCTGGAACCTCGCCACCATGAGGGCCGTAGAAGACCGTTCCACGCATAGTTTTCCGTCACGTTCTCCATCTTCCGTGTTCCTCCATACTCTCTCGAACGCGGAACGCGGTCATCTTGCGGATCAGAGGTAGAGGTAGCGGCTTCTCCAGTGGAAACTGGATCGACCCAGCACCCGTAACAAATTTCGAAAGATCTTTCGCGAAGGCTCTCATTGCTGAGGGCGTGGGATAGAAGCCGATGTGATGTTTGAACGCGGCGAACGTGACCAGGATCCTTCGATAGGAGAAAGCGGGCATCCCCCACTTCAGGCTTTCCGTGGCTCCAGGTGCAGCTGCGTGAATACACTCGCGCATTTCACGGAGTTTCTTCCGAGCTTCTTTGGGGGCGGCATTGATGTATTCGGTGATGCTTTCAGGTCGCGCCTTTTTTGAAGTCATAGTTTTTATTTTCAACTTAACTGACAGCCTTTCGGTGGAACTGTCGGAGTCCGACTCCCAGCAGTAGCACGTCAAACAGCGTCAACGCTACCAACGCAGCCAGCAGGGAGAGATGCGGGAACTGGGGTACGAGCGTTCCGCGCAGGCCTTCGCTAGCGTAGACGAGGGGATTCACCAGGACAACTCTCTGGAGGATTGGAAATTGTCCCAAAGCGCTCCAGGGATAGTACGTACAGCCAAAAAAGATCATCGGAGTCAAAACCATGCTGAACATCAGGCCGATATGAGCCTGATCGATGCTGCAACCAAGGGCAAGACCGCCGCAGGCCGAGAAAAGAGCCACGAGCAGCGTAACGCCGGCGAAGCTCAGGGGAGAGCGCATGTTCAATTCCACGCCCGGACGTAGCAACACCCACGCCGCTGGGATCACCGCCAGTCCAGCGATTAGTGATTGCATGGTGCCAAAAAACACCTTCTCTATGGCCAACCAGGAAATATCAATGGGCGCCAGCAGCCGGTCTTCGATCTCGCGAGTGAACTGAAATTCAGCAATCAAAGGCATCGCGACAGCCCAAACGCCTGTGAACACCATGCTGATCGCCATGATTCCAGGCAACAGCAGGCTCTTGTAGGCAGCGGGCATATACCCGCTGCTGACCATCACCCGACCGAAAATAAACACGAACAACATCGGCTGCAAGAAAGTCTGCAGCAGCAAAGGAATGAAGTTCCGCCGAGCAACATGAGCATCGCGCGCCAGTAGGGCCAGAAAAGTCTTCCAGTTCATTCGCGCAAGCTCCTTCCGGTGTGGTGCAGGAAAAGATTCTCCAGGCTAGGCTCGGAGATGTGCACATCGCACAGTTCGACCGAGGCGCCGGAGGCCAGATTGGCAATCTCAGAAACCAGCGGGCCTCCACGGTCGGCGTATACGTCGACGCCGTTGTCGCCATTCGCGTCGTTGTTCGTGCGCACCTCTCTCACACCCGCCAACGTCTGAAGA
>DASWDX010000067.1:0-4452 GCA_036395055.1 Pyrinomonadaceae bacterium
TCCTGGTAACAAGCGAGCAGCAGGTCGGCATAACTGCTGAATTCCTTAGGTAGCCAATCCTTTGGTTGTTCGGTGATCAGACGATCGATCGTCACGTCGAAGTTACCCCACTGGTAAGTCTTGACGAGATCGTCTCCCAGAGCGGCAGCCAGTACTCGTGAACGAAAGGCGATACGAATTTGCCACAGCAGAGGTGCAATGTGAGAATCCGCGTTGACCAGCCCGTCCCATTTATCAAGGCTGTCGAGCAACTCGCTGAGTTTTGTATCTGCCGGCGTTAGTCGCGGTCGCAGTGCCTTTGCGATTTCTCGAGCAAACAAAACGTTGCCAATCGAATAGACATCACCCTGAATGCGGCGAAAGTCGTCTGCGGTTAGTTTTGGCGTCCGAGTCAGCAGGTCAAGAATTCTTCGTGCGCGGTAAGGCTGAGCCCACGAATGTGTCAGAAAAAAAGGATAGTCGCTCCCGACTATGCGCTGGTTTGCAGTAACGATAATTCCTGACGGCGGATCGTAGAGCATGGGCAGCTTTTCGATAGGGATGAAATTGATCCAGTCGCCCTCAGCGGTTGACCCGTCGTAGGGCACACTGCCGTCTCCCGATCTTCTAATCGGCACCACTCCCGCGGCGTGATAGCCGATGTGACCATCGACGTCTGCGTAGACAATGTTTTGCGTCGGCGCCGTGAATGTGCGCAAGGCGTCGCTAAAATCCTTCCAGTCGCGAGCGCGATTGATCATGTAGACGGAATCGGTAGTGTTGAGTTTGGGATCGAGTGCCGTCCAGCGTAATGCATAACGCTTGCTGCCGTTTTGGAAAATAATCGGTCCGTGCCTCGTTATGGATACGTCCAGGGTTACGGTGTCGGTTGCAGAGTCTGTGAAGCCTTTGCGAACCTTGATCTCTTCGTGCCGGACGTCCACGTTGCGCCAACCCTCGGGAGTCAGATAGCGCTGCGGATTAGCCGGATCAAACTTTTCTTCGTAGAGGTCCTGAACGTCCGGCCCCACATTGGTCATGCCCCACGCGATGCGGTCGTTGTGGCCAATAATCACACCGGGACCGCCTGGCGCCGAGACACCCGCTACGTGCAGCCCAGGCGCGCTCAAATGCACCATGTACCAGATTGAAGGCGCTGTGCCGGGCAGGTGTGGATCATTTGCAAGCAAGGGCTTGCCGGTGGCGGTGTGTTGGCCGCTGACTACCCAATTATTGCTGGCGGCCAGCCCTTCCGCGTAAAGTCCGACACGTGCCAGCGCTTGATTCGCGAGTTCTCCGTCTCTGGCGATGGCCAGCAGTGTTTCCCTCGAAAAAGTATCGCTTGATTCAGCTGAGTGCCCGGCGATTGTTTTCTTGTTAGTCTCTTTCGAATCTTTACCCACAACCAGGACATCGATTGGAGAAGTTTCGGGCATGAGTCCGGCGCGCTTTTCGGCAGGCAGGCCAGCCAGGGCTGCACGCATCACGTCGAGACGCCAGGTTGACGACAGTCCTTCCGCGAAAACTTTGCCAATTAACAAAGAATCCGCGGGTGTCCAGGGCTTTGGCTTATATTGAAGTATTTGAAACTCGGGCGGCAGGGTTTTGGCATCAAGTGATCCAACGTAGGCGTTAACTCCCTGCGCATAAGCTTCCATCAGCGCTCGCGATCCAGGGGGTGTCCGCGCAAGTTCAGCATCCACTACTTGCGCAAACCCCAAGGTGCGATGCTGTTTGTCCTGTTCGAGAGCGGCGTTGTTTGGTCCGGCTCCAAGTACCTGGGCAAGCTCCCCACGCTCAGTTCGTCGTAATAGATCCATCTGCCAAAGCCGATCGCTGGCAGTAACATATCCCTGTGCGAAATACAGATCTTCCTGGTTCTTCGCCTCAATGTAAGGAATGCCGCGTTCATCGCGTCTGACGGTTACGCGGTCGCGCAAGCCCGCCATCGCCAGCGTTTTTGTGTTTGCCTGGTTTCCATTGTCCTGTTCGGCAAAGACTCTAAACGACGGCTCCGAAAGCAAAAAGGAAAAGGCGATGATGATCAGCACAGTTATTGGTTGTCTGTTCATTTGGAGCGGCCCTCACTGGTATAAAATGGCGAGATAGTAGCACAACAGATATTCGTTGACCCTCCCTGCCGAGGGCCTTAGAATCGGCGCGGCCAGACATCTTGGCGATCTTGATTGTACTCCCCACCTTTTAACCGAAGATTTTCTGAGGACAGACCCCCAATGACAAAATGCATCACTGCGATTCTGCTGTTGCTGATAAGCGCATCATTCGCGCTAAGCTTTCAGAAGCGCGATGAGTGGATAAAATATAGTTCTCCCGAAGGCCGCTATTCAGTCTCGCTTCCGGCGCAGCCGAATTTGAGCACGCAGGAAGCAACCACTGCAGACGGGCAAAAGTTTCCCCAGTACCTCGCCTCTGTAACGGAGGCAGGCGACGTTGTATTTTTGACCGGCTACTTTGATTCCGTCCCGGGAACTATCTTCTCGGCCGATGCGGCGCGCGACGGCATGGTAAAGCAGATTAATGGGACGTTGATTAATGAGACTGCGCTCTCACTCGGCAATTATCCCGGAAGAGGCTTTAAGGTGTTGGCGAAAGCTCCTGCCGGGGCCTCTGCTGAAGGAGAAAAACCTGCTGAACCCGTTGACTACATAGTGCACGCCAGGTTCTACGAAGTTGATAAGCGCGTATATGTTCTTCAGGTTATCTTCCCAAAATCACTTGAGAGCGAGGCGATCAATGCCAGGGCGACGAAGTATTTCGATTCGTTTCAGGTGGTGAAAAATCAGATCGATTGAGGCCAAACTATCAGCTTGCGCCGCTAACTAATAGTTTGCGTTACAATCGGCCGCACATTACAATCGACGCCGCACGTACCAACAAAACAATGTCTTGTCGAAATCCGCAACACGTCTGCGCCGCTGTCGGGCTTCTGTTCCTGCTGGCCCTGGCCCAATCAACACGGGCGCAACAGCGGCCGCTGATAACCGAAGATGTCGACATCATTCCTCCAGGATCAATACGCATTGAAGCGGGTTTGGATTTCCTGCAAGGCGCAAAGTTTCCCGCCTCGGGCCTGACCGGTGATCTCACACGCGTCGGTGTAATCGGCGTAACCATTGGTTTCGCTCCCAACGTCGAATTTCAGATCGAGGGTGTGGCTCAGAATTTTCTTAGTATCAATTCGCGGGGCGCCTCAGCCATTCCTTTGTCTTTGGCGCCCGGAGCCAATTCGACCAACGACACCGGCGATTTTATCCTCTGGACCAAATTCAAACTGCGAAGTGAAACCAGGCGCGGACCGTCTTTAGGTTTTCGTGTTGGCGTGGGATTGCCTAACTCGAATCAGGCTCGCGGAATCGGATTGAATCAAACGAATGCCTATGGGTCGATACTGGTTGGCAAGAAGTTTGGACACGACGGACGGCTTAACACATTCGGAAACATTGGAATTGCAATTTTGACCGCGCCTACACAGTTGTTTTCCCAAAACGATGTACTGACGTATGGCGCGGCGGGAATCTTTCGCCTGAATAAACAGTTTAGTATCGCCGGTGAGGTTAATGGCCGCGCCAATACCAGACCAGGCGATGGTCCGCTCGGAACTGAATCGCAGTCGGAAGCACGCCTCGGAATGCAGATTCGTGCTTCCGGACTTCGCTTTGATTTCGCCGCCATCAAAGGACTCACCCGCTTCACTCACGATAGCGGCTTCACGGTTGGCGTTACCTACGACACACCCTCCATCTTCGCCCCGGCAAAATAAAACAGTGCACATAAGATAGTGATGAGTGATGAGTGATGAGTGATGAGTGATGAGTTAAGACTCTCGCTCTTAACTGAGACTTAGAGCCTTTCGCTCGTCGTATGACTTCCCGTTCAAACTGTGCTTTGATTAGCGTGATGGATGGGTCAGGCAGGCCGAACCAGGTTCCGCTCATGACTCATCACTCAGTACTCATCACTTATTAAAATGTTTGATTGGTTAAGTTCCATCGGCCACTGGCTCGAGCGTTACGTGATCGGTTTGCCGATCTACTACGCCGCCCCGGCGATGATCGCAATTGGCGCGCTCGATTCGTCTCTATTATCGCTGCCTGAAATCAATGATTATCTGGTCGTAGGTCGATGCGTCAAACAACCAAGCGCCGCGTTTTATTTTCCGCTGTTTGCCGCAATTGGTTCAGTAATAGGCTGTCTGGTTCTTTATACTATTATGCGACGCGGTGGCCAGGCGCTATTGCGACGACGTTTTAAGCGAGAAAACATCGAGCGAGTTGAGCGCGCCTACGCGCGTTATGGTTTCCTGGCGATCGCAATTCCGGCCCTGCTCCCTCCGCCCATGCCCTTTAAGATCTTTGTAGCCACCGCCGGCACGCTGGAGTATCCACGCTGGAAGTTTTTAGCGACCGTAATGATCGCAAGGTCGTTTCGTTACTACGTGGAAGGTATTCTGGC